>CAMBHQ010000008.1 GCA_945867245.1 uncultured Porphyromonas sp. | reverse complement strand
CGTGCAAGTCCCAGCCAATAGCCGTTAGACGCTCGCACGCTTTTCTGCTTGCTACACGCTCTAATACGTCCCCTAAGTCGCACACTAGGCTCTCCACGGCCCGATTAAACGCTATTAGGCAGGCTGTATCCTCGCTCACTAGTACTGGCATTCCATCGATTGTCGCTGTCTGTGGCACTCGCTCGGGCGTACGTGGTAATTCCACCCTAATACCCTCGCTATATTGCAGGCCCTCCACATCCTCGGGGTACTGCTCTCTCCACGCCTCCAGTAATTGTCGGTTTTGGAGCTCTAGGGCGGATATATACCGCTCCGTGTGGCTCACGCCCTTGCTCTTGCAGGCCTGCTTTAGCTCGGCCTCTGCTAGCACGCTTAGGGACTCCATAGCCTTACGTAGTCGCTCGGGGGCGCTCTGTGTTGCTACTTGATTTACTTGTGTTGCTGTTTGCCCCTCGGGGCGGTTTGTCTGTACTTCCATCGCTGTACGTTTGTTTAGTGGTTAGTGTTACATTGTTTACACGGCACAGACGAACGCAAAAAGGGCGTTTGCCTGTCCCTTTTGCTAACAATTACCTTGACGTAATCTGCTAGACCATTAAGCCGTAGCAAGGGGGTACAAACGCCCTATACAAACGCCTCGGGGCTTGGGCCTGCACAGATACAGAGCCAGCCATCGGGGGCGGTATAAGTCTAATATGTAGGGTTATTAACCCTACGTCAAGGTATATAAATTGTTAGCGCTACAAAGGTAGCAATAAATCTCTATCTCTTGGTATGATTTGGTATTGTCTAGTAATTATCATACCTTTGTCTTGATTTTCAATTACTCAAGTAAAGGATAGGGGCGGACACCTCCTTTCAGCGTTCCGACAAACGCACATTAACGCCCCGATATAAGCCCCCAGCCCTATCGCTTGGGGCTTTCCTTTGCCTAGGTTGTCGGACCTCGGGCAGAGGCTTAGGGTAGTAGCAACTCCGCTTCTACTCAAAAAGAAAGGGGGTGTATTATGCTTGGGTAAAAGAAAATCAAGCAAGCAAAGACTAGACAAAGCAGGCGCTTTCTATAAGTGGCTATTGTGTGCTAGAGTACTTCTAGACATAGTAGAGCGGATAGTTAAGCACCTGTAAGCGGTCTAAGCTCGGGGCGGGGCGGGTAGGCGTTCCCGCCCTTTGCTATTGTCCCTGTCATACTCGGTCGCTCGTAGCCTTGGGCGTACCCGCTCCAGCTCGGTAGATAGCCCACCACTTACGTAACTACTCCAAAGCTCGCTCGCTACCAGCCTGCACCCCCCAAATACTAGCACATTGATACGCTCTCGGCTCTCTGAAAATATCACAAGTACCGCATCATTAGTCCCCTGTATATCTCCATACGCCACGTTCGGATATTGTACCACGTTCGGGAACGTTAGCCCGCTTATATTTGCTTTGCCTGTATTGAGCGTGCAGGGGCGCTTGTGGGCCTTATTGCTCCATCTGTCGGGTATGTTAGTTACATAGAGCCACGGCACAGAGCAATTACCATTAGATAGGCGCTCTAGTGGCTCGTAGTCCCCTGTGCTTTGGATAGTGGTATAACGGCTTGCGCTCTTAGCGTGGCCCGCCTCCAATACGTACACGCTAGTAAGTGGTTGCTTGCTAATACTCATACCCCTAAACGCTCGCTACATTAGACTTTGCGCCCTTGCGCTGTCGCTTGGCCTTGCTCTTGGCTTTCATCTCTTGGAGCTTAGCCTCGGCCATCGCTTCTATCTCAGTTGTACGCTCGGTATTTGCATTACGCCCTGCCTTTGCCCACTCTAGTATCTCGGACGCTACAAAGCGCAAACGCCCGCCATTAACCTTGAGGTGTGGTATCATCCCCTTGCTAGTTAGGTAATACACGTGCCAGACCGAGTACCCTAGCTCTTGCGCTACTTGCTCTACTGACATAAGCCCTAAAAGCCCTCCCGCAGGGGCTGTCTGCCTGCTCTCGCTCGGCTGTATCGTTTTGCTCATACTTGTTATAATCTTTATTGCAGGCCTGCAACCTCGGGGGCTTTATCTCTAGCCAGTATTAACGGCTATTCTTTAGCGCCCTTTGGCGTGGTCTGCTGTTGCAAAGTTCCGAACGATAGCAAGGCGCTACATATAAGCCTGCTATAAGCGCTTATACCCCCACAATACGAATGCTTATACCCCAGCCCCTAAAGGCTTATAGGCTTATACCCCCACGCTATGCAAGCCAAAAGCCACAAGCAAAGGGAATTACCCCCCCGCCTGTGGCTTCTACTATGTACAGAGCAAGCGCCACGCCCTAATCATCAAAAAGGGCATCAATAACATCTTTGCCCTCAATAGTCGTATCGTGGTGCTTTTTTTGAGACTTTAGGTTGCCTAGTTTTCTATCGGGTATTCCTCCTATAAGCTTACCCCAATCGCTCCAACACACTTTATCATCCTCGGGGTAGAACTCGGCATCCAACGTTGCTACCATATAGGCACACTGAGTTTTATGTAACGCCCTACTCTTAACCCATTGTAACCTCCCTGCCACCTCGGTAATAACCCCCCCTATCCTTGGCTTTGTCTAACACCCTGCACAGACGATACACCCCCTGCACGCCCTTAGCCATTAGTACTCGCTTTATAACATCGCTAGGCCCGCTAGCTTCATTCTCCGCAAACTCATTCAACACCTCGGCCAGCTTTTCTCGCTCTGCTTCACTCGCTTCTAGAGACTGCCTGCTCTCTTCTAGGGCCTGCTCTAGCTCTTTTATCTTAGCCTGCAAGCCTACAACCTCGGGGGCGTTTGCTTGCTCTAGGGTAGCCCCCGCTGTACATTGCGCCTCTAGCAACTCGGGGGCTATCTCCCTGTATAGCTCTTCATCCTCTCGGGCCTTGTGCTTGGCTCGTATACGCTCCACTTCATTCTTGTATAGCGTCCTAATAGCATCTCGGGACATCCTATCACTCTGCTTTGCCACACGCCCCAAAGACAAACAAACCTCCGATAAGGTACTTAGCCCCGCCAGTCGCTCTTCCGCATCTAGAGCCTGTATAGCTGTCGGTATCGGGCTATAGCCATTAAAGCCTAAATCAAGCCCGCATACATACCTATATACTTCCCCTACCTTGTAGTGCCACGTGTCTGGCTCATCGGACAATACCAACGCCTCGCACACCCTTAGCCAGCTTAGCTCAAACTCGCTTGGGCTTATCGGTAACTCTTTGCCCTCTACATCTAGGGTAGCTAGATCGTCCACCCCATAGCCTGCATACTGCACTAGGCTACTTAGAAAACCCCACGCCTTAAACGCTTGCTCTCGGAACGCATTAAGCGCCCTAAATAGTTTTACATCATTATCCATACCTTATCCGTTTAGCTTATCTACATCATTCAATAGCGAGCGCTTACTCGCTCTTGCATACTTCATTGTAGTCTGTATATCAGCGTGGCCGAGCATCTCTTTAATCGTAATAGCATTCACACCCCGCTCAAGCGCTCTCATTGCAAAAGTGTGCCTAGATATATGATAGGTAATATCTCGGCCTAGCACTGCAAACCCTATCCGCTTTATCCTTGTGCCTGTATCAGCTCGGTAGCGCAAGCCAAACACCCTTGTATCACGCCCTGCCCCCTTGGGTTGCACCCCTAGCAAGCGTATAGCGTCCCTACTTAGCGGTATCGCTTGGCTTTGCTGTGTCTTTTGCTGTTTGTAGTAGATAGACACGGCCGACTCAGAGGAACGCTTCACGCTGCCCCACGTTAGACTCTCTATATCGCTTAGTCGCAGGCCTGCATAACACGAAAACAGAAACGCCCTCAATACCTCATCGCTCGGGCGCTCCCTGTAGTGGGCTTCTAAGCGCTCTATCTCATCATCGCCCAAATACTCCAACTTATCCTCTCCCTTGGGGGGCGTTATCTTGTATGTAGGGTCGGAACTCATAACCCCCTCCGCTATCGCATCGTGTATTACCGCCTTTAGCAACTTGAAAGCCGTGGCACGTGTGTGGGCTGATAGCTGTTTTTTAGTCTTACGGCTTACCCGCTCGGAGAGGAATAGCTGAAAGTCTTTGCACCACTCCCGAGTAATATCCCCAAATACCAAATCTTCTCCAGCAAACTCCACAATGTAAGCTCGGGTATTCTTGTATTGCTCTTTGGTCTTATCCCCCTTACCTGCCATTAGCTTATCATAGTAGGGCAAAAACGCCCGCCCTCGCTTGCGCTTGGCTGATACTATGCCAGTTGTACCCTCAATCAATTCTTGCTCCATCTTGGCCCTCATCATCTCGGCTATCTCTGCATTTGTCCGACTCTGCTCTCGCTCTACACTGCTCGCAACCTTGAGGCGCTCTCTAGATAGCACCCATCTATTGAGGGCCACTTTCTTCCGTTTCCCCTTTTCGTTCCATCGTAGGTACAAATGATACACCCCCTGCTCGGCTTTACTTTCCTGCAGGTACATCTTAACCTTTTTACCGCCCCCAAACTTGGGCGGGGTATGCTTTCCATTCATCGCTCACTCTGTTGCTATGTTCATTAAAAACCTGACGGCCATTTGACGGCCACTTTTGTCCATAAAAGTACATAAAAGGTACTTAATAACAATAACCGATAACAAAGAAAATACCCGCCTAAGCAACTCAATCTAACTGCCTAATAATCAAACACTAGCACACGTAAACCACTGATTTATAAAGGGTAGAAAAACTTAGCGGGGGTATCCTCCCGAACACCCCCGCCAAAGAACACAATGATATGAAAAAAACTCAAGAGACACCTTGCTGAGTATGCACAGCAAGATAGTTATTTGCTTCGCTGCTTAATACCTCTATACAATAGGCACAAATGACGCATAGAAGAGTAAGATATCCCCGTGCCTACCAAAAAGTCGCAACGTTATCAGACATCCTGATAATTATCGCACTGTCCCTCTGTTGCAAATGTAAGAAGAGTTCGCTAATTATCCAAACACAAAACGCATAAAAGAGCAAACAATAAGAGCAATACGCAATTAAATGCACGAAATAACATATCCAAACAAAGCACAAAGTGCCGACTCGTTATTGAGTCGGCACTTTGTGCTTTATCTAAGAAACAAATAAGCACAATACGATAAACTAATCGAAAGGCCTAAATTTATCTAGTTTTTTGATGTAACAGGAGCTTACTTTTTGAGCAAGTTCTGTATCTCGGCCTCCAACTGCTCGGTGCTAAGAGCGCCCTGAGACACAGACGGAGTAGAGCCGTCTGGCTTGATGAAGAGCAACATAGGGATGCTCTGAACGCCGAAGACACGTGAGAGCTCCGTCTCGTTGTCCACGTTAATCTTATACACATCTATCTGGCCTGCGTACTTCTTGGCTAGAGCCTCTAGGCGGGGCGATAGCTGACGGCAGGGACCACACCAGTCGGCATAAAAGTCGAGGATGGCAGGACGCTTGCCCTTGAAGACGAACTTCGAGGGGTTAGCCTTATAGTCGAAGATATGCTCGCGCATAAACTTAGCATCGATGTGCTTGATTACCTTCTCTGCTTGTGCTGTCTGGGCTGAGGCCACGTTGCTCGCCTGCGTAGCATTCGAAGTGCAAGCCATTGCTCCCAGGCTCATTAGGGACATTAGCCCTAGGGTCAGGATATTCTTTCTCATACGTTAAACGTTTGTTGGATTAGTACTAGGTGCTCTCCCACAGGCGTACACCTCTCTATATTAACGGCACTTAGGCCTTAATTGTTCTCTCGCCTAGGGCCTGCGCCAGCTCGAGCTTGAAGGCATTCTCCTCCTGAAGCTGCTGCACCAGCTCGACCAATAGGGGCATATCCCCCGCCCGCTCGGCCTCGACCATACGTCGCTGTATGCTGCTGATGCTCTCCAGCACGATAGCCATACGGATCTGGTCTAGCTCCCACTGCACGACCTGAGCATCGTGTTGCTGACGCTTGAGTCGCAGCTCCTCCCGATAGGCCTCTAGCTTAGCCTCGGCATCAGCCCGCATACCCTCGTCCTTGGCCTCCTGTAGGTTGATGAGGAGGTTCGACAGCTTGTAGTCCTGTGGCTCCTCGTCCTCCTGATAATGCTGTGCTAGGTCGGCAGCCAAGAGGTCGGAGGCCAGACGGCGTATCTCCTCCTGCTCGTGATTGATAAAGAGCGAGGCGCTGCTCGTCCCCTCGGGCTGCGTGTGCTCCGCAGCTTCGTGGATAATCTCCCGACACACGGGCGACAGGTCCTCCATAATATTATCGAGCTCTAGCTCCTGCCTAACGAAGGGCGCAATCTGATAATACTGATATTCATAGCCCGTCTCCGTCTGAATAAGGGGCAGGATATAACGCTCGCCACGCTGCATCAATAGGCGCAATAGCGCTAGCTCGTGGCGATAAGGCCCGCGTCCATCCGGCGCAGGGGCGATAGGGGCTAGACGGGCGGGCTGTGCCGTTGGCGACGGAGGGGCTGGCGCTACGGTCTGAGCCTGAGGGCTAGCCCCCGCTCGCGCTCCCCCTACGACCTCGCCCCCACTGGCACGTACCCCCTGAGCGCGCATCTTGGCGACCTCGCCCGAGAGCAACTGCTCGTCGAGCCGAAGCTCGGCGGCACTCGTCTGAATGAGCACAGCACGACGGATGGCATCGGGGATTAGCGCAATGCTATGCAGGATATCGGCAGTCAGCGTGGCGCGCAGATTAGCATCACGCTGCATATCCTCCCAGTATTCCTGTATTTTGAAGTGGATAAAGTCCGTCTCCTCCGCCTGCAAGAAGGCGAGCAGCTCCTCTGCCGAATGGCTCTGCGCATAGCTATCGGGGTCTTCGCCCTCGGGGAGGCGGACGGCCTTGACCTCCATGCCCTCCTCGAGCAAGAGGTCGATACCACGCATAGCCGCCTTGATACCCGCTCGGTCGCCATCGTAGAGTACCGTGATATGCGTCGTAAAGCGCCTTAGTAGCCGTATCTGCTGTACCGTCAGGGCCGTACCCGAGCTAGCGACTACGTTCTCGATACCTGCCTGATGCATAGACAATACGTCCGTATAGCCCTCCACCATATAGCACTTGTCGGCACGACTGATGGCCTGCTTGGCCCAATAGAGGCCGTACAGTTCTCGGCTCTTGGAGTAGATAAGGCTCTCGGGCGAATTGACATACTTTGCGGTCTTGTCCGTCTTGCTCATCACACGACCACCGAAGGCAACGTATTGCCCACTGAGGTTGCGCACGGGGAAGATAACACGACCACGGAAGCGGTCTAGCGGTGGCTTGTCGTCATACTGAATGCTCACGCCCGTGGCCACAAGGCGCTCTAGCGGATAGCCCGCATCGAGCGCACGGCGGGTCAGCTCGTCCCGACTCTCGGGCGAATAGCCGAGGCCAAACTTCTCAATCGTCTCGGGACGTATGCCACGCTCACGGAAGTAGGCAAGCCCCACGTTGCGCCCCTCCTCGGTGTTTTGCAGCTGGTCGACGAAGAACTGAGCCGCATATTCATTAACGACAAAAAGGCTCTGACGCTCGTTGGCAGCCTCGCGTTCCTCGTCCGTCTCTTCGCGCTCGACAATCTCGATGCGATACTTTTTGGCTAGGAGCCTCAACGCATCGTTGTACGAGAGTTGCTCGTGCTTCATGATGAAGTGTACAGGGCTACCGCCCTCACCACAGGAAAAGCACTTACATACATTCTTACTAGGCGAGACGTAGAAGCTCGGACGACGGTCGCTATGGAAGGGGCACAGGCCAACGTAGCTCACGCCACTACGGCGCAGGCTAACGTAATCCGATACCACCTCTAGGATATTGGCGCTATCGAGAATGCGCTGTTTGGTCTGAGCATCTATCATAGCACAAAGATACAGACTCTAGAGGAGAATAAGCACCTACCCCAATAAGGGGCAAGGCTGACACACCAATAAATACCTTAGTAGTGAGTACCGCCAAGGCATATGTCCATAAAAGCAACGAGCAAAGGCCGCCACATACCTCCACGGAGAGCTACTATTTATGGGGCTTATAGCCGCCTAATAGGCAGACAAGTCGTCCCCTAATAGGCGGCCGATCGTCCACCTATTAGGTGGACAAAGGTCCGGCTACTAGGAAGCCAAATGGCAAGTTACTAAGCCGACTATTCCTAGGGGCTAATCTCCACTTACCCTAGGTCTACGCCAGAGAGATCTGATGCCGCACACGAGACTATAAAAGGCTAGCCCTACGAGCGCAATAGGGAGTAGCGCTACAGTGATAATGACAAGAGATACAAAGAAAACCTCTGGACGCTCTGAGGTAAAGATGGTTTCCCAGAAAGCCTCGCCTAGGTCCTCGAGGAATATATAGCAGACAAGGAAATAAAGGAAAAATAGTCCCACACCTATCATCACCCTTAGGAGCGCACGCTCGATACGGGTTTCGCCCTCGCTCGTAGCCCCTTCGCGCATAGTAGAGCGCAGCTCCGACAGTAGGCGCACAAGCCACGTCAGCGTCCAGCCTGCCACAATCATGCGCAGAATAATCAAAAAGCCGTAGCCCAAACCCATGATAATTAGGACCCAGCCTAGCCCCTCCCAACCAGTCTCTTCAGCCATATGAGGTACATTCTATTGCTTAACACGAACAAAGATAAGTGTTCTTACTACAAGAGAAGCGCTAGTGGAGCAAGTGCCTCAAAAGAAACTATCCTGCGCCCCATCGGAGAGGGACTCAAACGCAACTCATCCCGAGAATGAGCACGCTCATATCGTAGAAAACTACGACCTTTGCAGATATAAAGTACTCGAACTATGGACGATATCCAAGCACTCAGATATTGCAGGGGCAGGCTTGCCGAGCTGTGTCCCAACCTAAGTAACGCCTTGATAGATGAGCTCTCGCTCGGCTGGCAAGTGCGACGCTTCGGTAAACGCGAGCCCCTAAACACTGCCGGTAGTATGCAGGCCGATGCCTTTATGATTGTGCAGGGCCTAGTACGAGCTTACTACCCTACTGCCGACGAAGATATCACCATCAACTTCATCCCCGAGGGCAACTTCGCCACGCACTACACCTCTCTAGAGACGCCACAGGCATCGCACTTCACCTTCCAGGCAGTCGAGCCGACGATTGCTGTGGCCTTCTCTTACGACTACGTACTACAGATGAGTCGTCGTCAGCCCGAGGTAGAGCGCCTACTTAGGGTGCTACTAGAGTACGAATACGCCCGCCTACTGACACACACCGAGTGCCTACTCATCCACAATCCCGAGGACAGATACCGCACCTTCCGGCAGTACTTCGGGCACCTATTACCTCGCATATCTATCACAGACCTATCTAGTTACCTAGGCATTAGCCGACAGGCACTGACCCTGATACGCAAGCGCTTGCTTAGTGAACCCGCTGCACGGGTTCCTGAATAACGAGCTGTGCTTGTTATTCTGTTAGACTTTGAAGAATGCGGTAATCGCTAGGCGTTAAGACTGAGGGCAAAGGGAGTTTACTCGTGTAAATGACCGAGCCCGAATGTCGCAAACAACGAAGCGAGTGCCGTATTATACAATAGTCTCTTTACGATTGACAAATAATTGTCAGACAGATACGGCAGCAACTAGCGACCTTTGCATCCGAAAACTAAGAAAGAAAAGATGCAAACAAGCTATACAACAAGCCCGATAGCATTCGTCGAGGTGCAGGGACGCCCCATAGCCTATCGCCGTATCGGGCGACAGGATGCCAGTCCTATTATCTATATCAACCACCTAGCCGCCAACCTAGACAACTGCGACCCCGTGATTATGGACGGCCTAGCTCAGCACTTCTGTGTTATCAGCTTCGACTATCCAGGCATAGGGCACTCGGCAGGGGATGCCGCCACTAGCGTAGAGGAGATGGCTCGGCAGACAGTGGCCTTCGTCCGCGCCCTAGGCTACAGCCGTGTACATCTACTGGGGCTTTCGCTCGGTGGCTTCGTGGCACAGGCTATCCTACAGCAGGCGCCCGAGCTCGTAGAGAGCGTTATCCTAGCAGGTACAGGCCCTGCCGGTGATAGAGGTATCGCACGTGTGCCACAGATTACCTACTACGATATGCTACGGGGCTTCCTGACAGGCAGAGACCCACGCTATTACCTATTCTTCCCCGCTACAGAGCCCGCTCGTCGGGAGGCACGTGCCTTCATCGAGCGCACCAGCAAGCAGCAGGTCAAAGACAAGCCTACACGCCTGGCGACACTCCGTAGACAACTACGTGCCGTCGTAGCCTGGGGGCAGGCAGCCGAGCAAGACTTCGCCCACCTCAGCCACCGCGTATGGGTTGTCAATGGCGACAACGACCGCATGGTACCCACAGCAGGTAGCCATCTGCTGGCAGAGCGCATCCCCAACGCTACGCTCACGATTTACGAGGGCGCCGGACACGGAGCGATATTCCAGGAGGCGGAACGCTTCGTAGAGCAGGCTACGGCCTTCTATAAAGCTAACGACATTACTAAAACGAAATAACAGATTAAGATGAAAGCATACCAAATATCAGGATACAACAAGCAGGAGCTACGCATGCAGGCCGTAGAGCTAGCACGTCCCGCAGTACAAGCCAACGAAATACTCATCGAGATTAAGGCCGCTGGCGTTAATCCTCTCGACAATATGATTATCCGAGGGGATGTCAAGCTGGTAACCCCCTACGACCTCCCCCTAACCATGGGCCAAGAGTGCGCAGGAGTAGTCGTGGAGCTCGGACGAGAGGTCAAGGGCTTTGCCCTAGGGGACAAGGTCTTCACCCGTGTACCCACACATCAGGGTGGAGCCTTCGCAGAGTATATCGCCATAGCCGCTAGCGAGGTAGCACTTATGCCCGAGGGACTGAGCTTCGTAGAGGCAGCCAGCATACCACTGACAGCCCTCACCGCCTACCAAACTCTAGAGCTGATGCAGCCCAAGGCAGGCGAGAGCATATTCATCTCGGGAGGCTCAGGCGGACTCGGAGCAATGGCCATCCCACTAGCCAAGGCCCGTGGCCTAGAGGTCTATACCAACGGCAATGCCGAGAGCCGTGAGCGTGTCCTCGCCCTCGGTGCAGACAAATATCTAGACTACCGCCGAGAGGACTATCTAGAGCACGCCCCCAAGGTGAACTACGTCCTCGACAGCCTAGGCAGCACAGAGCTAAACCGACAGATGCAGTTACTAAAGCCAGGGGGGACAATCGTCTCGCTACGAGGTCTACCCAATGGGAGCTTCGCCCGTCGCTTCAGTCTGCCTCTGTGGAAGCAGTGGCTCTTCGGTCTCGTGGGCTGGAGCCTAGACCGCCAGGCCAAGGCACATCAGGCGCGCTACGAATTTCTCTTCGTGCAGAGCAACGGACGCCAGCTCGCCGAGGTGGCCCAGATGATAGAGCAGCGTGGCATACGCCTCTCGGTAGACCAAGTATTCCCCTTCTCCGAGGCCAACGAAGCCCTCGCCAAAGTGGCTCGTGGAGGCTCGCAGGGCAAGGTAGTACTCAGTATGGAGTAGAGGCATTACAGCGCATAGCCCTCTACCACAGCGACAAAAGCACAGAACTAAGACCTAATAACAATTCACCAACAAACAAAAACTAAGACAGATGAAAAGATTGATGTATGCCCTCGTGCTTATGCTCGGGGTATTCCTAAACGCCTCGGCGCAGGACGCCAACAGCATCCTCGGGCTATACCTCGTAGAGGGTGGCAGAGGCAAGGTGCAGATTAGCCGTGAAGGCGACAAGTATGTAGGCACGCTCGTGTGGACCATCGAGAACGGAGCCCTCGACACCAAGAACCCCGACAAGGCGGAGCATAAGAAACCGCTCAAGGGAAAGAAGATTCTACAGAACTTCGTCTACACGGGCAAAGGCGTGTGGGAGCAGGGCTCTATCTACGACCCCGACTCGGGCAAGACCTACAGCTGCAAGATTACCCGTCAGAAAGACGGCACGCTCAAGGTAAGAGGCTTCATCGGCGTATCTCTACTCGGCCGCAACTCTATCTGGAAGCCCATCTAGGTAGCCACGGTAAACACAGCTAGGGCCGCGACGAACATTGTCGTCGCGGCCCTAGCTACGTCTTAGACTAGGCGACTATTACTTCAGACCTAGCTTCTTGGCAATGTGCTTGGGTACAGCATCCTTATGTATGAGGATGTTCATCGTACGGCCCTTGGCATAATTGTACGATACATACCATACGCCCTTGTAAGCACCAGACTCGCCCCAGCTATTCTTGACCATAAAGAACTTACGTCCGTTCTGATTCACAGCCTTGCCGTAGATAGTCATGCCGTGGTCATCGGTGAGGGTCTTGTTGTCGTAACCCATCTGTCGGTATTCCTGCGTAGGCTCTACCTCAGGCACGTCGGCACGCTGTATAGCCGCATCCATATTGTTGTTGGCAGCAGAGCCAAACCAACGAGCGAAGTCGCTACCCTTATTATTCATCTCGGCGACATCAGCCAGCACGCCGAGGCCATTACGCGTAAAGCCCTTCTCGGTAACATCAGCACCCCAAGCGAAGGTATAGCCCTTGTCGATAGCTGTGTCCATAACCTCCATCAGCTCGTAGATGGGGAGGTTGTAGCTCTCGGCCCAGCGCCAGTTGTCGGGGATCTCTAGGGCGAACTTCGTATAGAACGGATGGTGCGTGTACGAGGTGAGCGATACGTAATCCTCGGGCTTGAGGCCTAGCTCGGCCGCATAGCTCTTTGGGGTGTACTCCTTGCCGTTATAGCGGAACTTCTCGGGGAGTTTGCCGAGGTAGCTATCGATGATGCTATCGAAGCCCGTAGCCCAGGCCGTAGTGAGCGTGCCGTTGGGCTTCTCGATAACAGCCTTGAGGTATGCCTTGAGGACAGCGGCTAGCTCGTTGTGCTGGTTATTGGTCGTGCCATAGTTGAGGCCGAGCATCGTGTTGCGTGGCACGGCTCCGTAGTGCTTGAGGACGTAGAGCACATCATAAAACGAGCCACCCTGTTCGAAGTTAAGGTGTCCATCTAGACGTACATACTTGCGTCCCTTATCACGATACGAGTGGCTCACCACAAACATCTCGCTGAGGTCGTAAGCGCTCTTACCCGTACGAATCAGCTCTTCCTCGAAGAAGCCCTGACCCGAGTAGCTCCAACAGGTGCCACTATTGGCTTGGTTCTTGATAGAGCTGCGTCCTAGCTCCTTAACGACGGTGAACACATTCTTGGCATTAGGGTCATTCTGCGCCTCCTGTGCCTTCGCTACTAGTGGCAATGCCGAGAGCATAGCCGTAGCAAGAATTAGTTTCTTCATTCCTGATATATTATTTATGTTAGTTAGGTCTATGCACAAAGATACATAAACTCGTGCAAAACGAGCGGGCCGAGCATCGTGCCCAATAGCACGCATGCCGATTTATCCGTACCTTTGGGCTAAGGAAAACGAACTAAGACAATGGAAACTAATCAAGCACTAAAGAGCGTATTCATCGCCTACAATCAGGCTTATCACAGCCTTATCATCCGCATACTCGACCGACAGAGCCTCAGAGGCTATACCAGCTGGAACCACGTGCAGGGCCGAGGGAGCCACGAGGGCGAGCCACACCTAGGGAGCCACGCTTGGCCCGCTATGAATAACGCCATGCTCGTAGTAGTGCCTGCCGAACGCCTAGAGCGCCTACTCGAGGCCCTCCGCGAGCTAGACCAAAAGACACCCGAGCAGGGACTGCGCGCCTTCGTCTGGAACGTAGAACAGAGCATCTAGGCCTATGCTCAGCCAACTGCCACAATACCACTGGCTCGACAAGTATCAGTTAGTCCTCGGCTCGCAGTCCCCCCGACGAGCCGAGCTGTTGCGTGGGCTCGGGCTCGACTTTCGCCAACAGGCTATGCCGGACCTCGATGAGAGCTATCCCCTGAGCTTAGCCCCGAGCGAAGTAGCGCCCTACCTAAGCAAAAAAAAGGCTGAGGCCTATCGCCCCAACCTTGAGCCAAACGAAATACTGATTACCTCCGATACGACAGTTATCCTAGAGGAGGAGATACTGGATAAGACCTCCGAACCCGAGCAGGCGCTCGAGAACCTAAGGCGACTCTCTGGCCGTAGCCATACGGTCATCACGGGTCTGAGCATCAGCACCCAACAAGGCATATGGACGCAGAGCGACCGTGCCATCGTACACGTAGCGCCACTCAGCGAGGACGAGCTCCGCTATTACCTAGAGCACTATGCCCCCTACGACAAAGCCGGTAGCTACGGCATTCAGGAGTGGCTAGGTTATCGGGCTGTAGAGCGCATAGAGGGCTCGTACTACACTATTATGGGCTTGCCCACGCACCTCGTTACAGAGGGACTACTACACTTCCGACCTCACTAAGCGCAAGGCTATGGACTGGGCAGGCAAACTACGAGTAGCAGGGGATATCGGGAGGCATATCCTGCGCCACCTCGTCGAGCTGGCCCTGCCGAGCCTGTGCCCCGCCTGCGGAGACCGCTTACAAGCGGGCGAGCTAGGGCTCTGCAGCTACTGCGCCCGCCAGCTAAGTCCCTACCGCCCCGTACTGCACTACGCCGAGGAACGCCTGTGGTCCTCTCGTATCTTCGGACAGCACTACAGCGTCTACGCCTATCGCATGGGCGGTATCGAGCAGCGGATGATTCACGCCTTCAAATACCATCATCACTATGCCGTAGCACGGCTCATCAGCGAGCGCGCCAGAGTCTCGCTACCGCTAGCCGAGCAGGGCTACGACCTCATCTTGGCCATTCCACTCAGTAGGGAGCGCTTCGCGAAGCGTGGCTACAACCAAGCACTCGTCCTCGCCCGCTATCTGGCCGAATGGTTAGGCTGCGAGGCCTCGGACAAGTACATCATCCGCCCACGACACAGCAAGTCGCACGCACGGCTGAGCGGAATCGAACGTCGTATGGATAGCGCAGAGCTCTTCGAGCCTAATCCTAAGCTCACGACAGACTGGCCCCAGCGTCGTATCCTGGTCGTCGATGATGTGCTGACGACAGGCGCTACCATGCTATGCTATCTGAATATATTGGAGCGCCTCGGTGCCCGCAATGTGGACGTCTTCACGGCCACTACCGCCGTGCGCTGAGGGGCTATTAGGAGTAGCCGTACTTACCGCAACCTTTGCACAATGGTCGCAGCTATATAAAGCCAAAGCGGACGCTCTTCGTAATGACAAGCGTCCGCTAGTGTGGAGAATATCGGACTCGAACCGATGACCCCCTGCGTGCAAGGCAGGTGCTCTAGCCAACTGAGCTAATCCCCCATAAATAGAGATCTAGTAGTCCCAGGCAGATTTGAACTGCCGACCTCTACATTATCAGTGTAGCGCTCTAACCAACTGAGCTATAGGACTGTATGATACTGACACAGAGTGTAGTCGTTTAGACTCTAACCATCGTCTAGGCTCCCTCT
>CAMBHQ010000007.1 GCA_945867245.1 uncultured Porphyromonas sp. | reverse complement strand
GGCCCCTTGGCTACTATTCTGTATTTCTTGGTCTGCTGGTTGTAGCTCACCTCGGCAGGCAATAGCGCTGAGGTCGTAGCATCATCGCCCGACTGCCCTAGCTTACGGAGGAAGACACGGAGTTTGGTGTCCTTCCCCTCTGGGAGTTTGATGTGGGGTATCTTCTCGGTACCCTGCTCCTCCTGACCTAGCTGTAGGGCTCTGGTAGTCTCCTCATCCTGAGATACCTGCAGCAAATCGAACTCAGAGTCTATACTTAGGTTCACGACCTCACCCTGAGGATTTTGGACGGTGGGGAGAACTGGTTGCTCGTCAGACTGGGCGCATCCCATCAGCAAAGCCAGCACCATAATCATAGAGCTGACATAGAAATGTATTATTTTCATCTGCATGGCTCTCATCTTAAGAAAACTCATCCCATTCATCACTGGTGATACTGACCTCTCCTTTGATAAGGTCCTCTACTTCTCCCCCTGTAGAGAGGAAGTTTAACACACTCGCTTGGTGCTCTAGACACCACACCTCTATCGTCGGAGGTGCATAGGTCTGTTTGATATGTTCCACGTTAGTATAATTGATTGAATTCATACACTTATACAACCTAGCACTAGCCTATAATACAGTCTAGCTTTTATTCAGGACCCTCTCGGCACCTATTACGTATGGGCTAAGAACGACTCTGGTTGATTAAGACATCGCAAAGGTAGTTAAAATATATAAATAATGCAACTATTATCTACATATTGCGTGCGTGCGGTCTCAATAAAAATATCCCCAGCCCTAGCAAAATAGGTGCCTAGGGATGGGGATATTACATCTGTAGCGCTACTGGGTCTAATGCCCTGGGGGGCGCTCGCCTCGCTTGACATTCGTAGGCTGATAGGTCGAGGCAGGGGCGCCGTTGGTAGTCGTAGGCGCAGAGGGGGTAGCAGGCGCAGTGCTACCTGTGGGCGGAGCTGTGCCTGCCTCGCGCTCCTCTACACGGAAGTCGCCACGGCTCTGATAAATAGAGTAGCTAGAGAGGTCGTCTTTGGCCTCGAAGCGGTCGCCATGGAGCTCGCGCCCATCGGTATAGAAATAAGTAGTGTCGTTGGAGAATAGGCGCTTCTCGCTCTGTAGCCAGTGCAGGCGCTGGGTGTATAGCTTCTCGCCCTTGAGGCCGTGGATGCGTACGTTGCCGATAAGTACCCACTCTTGCCGAGGGACGTAGTAGATGGCCGAGTCTGCTGTTACCAGCTGCATGGCAGGCTTCACGCTATCGACGCTATACATACGCAGGCTGTCGGGGAATAGCCACTCTTTGCGCTCGGGTCTGTCGTAGACAATCCAGATGGGGCTTACGAGGCGGTACTTGGTCTGTCCCGAGTCGCTCACGAGCATATCGACGCCACGTGTCAGCATCATATAGGCGGAGTCTAGCTCGATGCCGAGGTCGCTACGCTCTACCTTGGGCTTGGAGCAGGCGCCGAGCCCTAGGGCCAGTAGCAGCCAGCACAGCCCGAGCCACGCCCACGGCCTATATAATATAGGTCTGTTATCCTGTTCCTTTGTCATGACGCTACAAAGGTAGTGATTATTAGTGGGCAGTGGGCAGTGGGCAGTGGTCGGTGGTCGGTGGGCAGTATCGTGCGTGCGCCAGCAACTGATCACTGATCACTAGCCACTGACCACTGCGGGCTCCGCCCGCCCCACTAGCCACCGACCACTGCGGGCTCTGCCCGCCCTACTGAGGGAGGCTGTACTGTGGCACCGCAGCCCACGAAGCCTGATCGCCACTACCGAGCCATCTGCGCGACCCTAGGCTCACCACTCTATCCAAATTATCCGTTTGGCGATGCACATTCCAGTGATGCCTAGACCATCCGTACGAAGGCAGGCGCTCGATGACCGTACGCGTCTGATAGTTGGCAGAGTATACAGCTGTCGCCTTCTCTTTACGGTTTTCTCCCTTTAGGTCCATCATATTCAGCCAGTATTCTAGGGCATTACCGGTCTTGTAACCCTCATCCTGACCACCGCTGTAGAGGTTGGGCGTCGTAGTGTCTATGACTCTGCGGGTCTCTCCGCCCTGCTGTCTGATGCGCTTGACCAGTAGTAGCCCATCCTCATAGCGGAGGTTCATAACGCCCGATTTCCGATTACCGCTGAAGCCCCCTTGGTTATCATTCTTAATCTCCGAGCTCTTGGCAGCCGTAGAGCGATTGTCTAGTGCTACGATATACTGGCAATAGCCTTTTTTGTAAGCCTCGTAGAGCTGAGCGCTAAGGCCTCCGCTCTTGAGCGTAGCGTTAGCTGGCTGATAGCCATCGCCTAGGACCACCAGTGTCTTGCCTCCCTGTAGCATAGGCTTGGCACCTGCAGGCAAGGTATTGTTATCTAGCGTGCCATAGCCAGACTCCGTGAGGAAGCGTAGCTTGATGGGATTACTAGCGCTATAGTCGGCAGCTCCACCCTGAGTCTTGTTGTCTCTATTGACTCCTAGGCGATAGGGCGACCAATTGTGCGTAGTACTTAGGCTAAGGGGCAGGATAAGAGCATTAGCCTCCGAACGGTTATTTTCATCGAAGCTAGGCGGATAGAGCGTGTAGTACTTCTGATGTATCTCAACCTTCGGGGCGATACACTTGTCACCTCTAGGCGCTATGCAGTGTTCGACATTGAGGAACTGATTCTTGACGCGCGCTAGGGCATAGTCGCTGAGGTCGATAGGCGTCTTATTGGGGTTGTATAGCTCTACGGCCGCATAGCTAAGGCCATTGTCATACTTATGGTAGACCTCGGTAATCATGAGGTCCGAGGATACTCGGAGCGGGAAGATATACACACGCCCCGACTGGAAGCCTCCGGATACAGAGACAGCGTAGCGGAACGAATCGCGAAACGTAGCCTCTTTATTCTTGACAACGAACCTATCCTTCTCCGATACGTCTGGACTACTATTGCTCTTGCGCTCGGCAGCCTCTAGGGTAAAGCGTATAGTCTCATCACCCTGATGCAGTGGCATAAACCACACGTACAGACGGCCATTGTAGCGCTGTGCTGCAGGGAGGACGACAGGATTGGGATTGATATTCTTCTCGATGACGGGGTCGCTCGTAGAGGATAATGCCGTAGGACTAAAAGTAGGCACAGAGCCCGCCCTAAGCGCATCATCGTTATCTCTAGAGGGGACGAAGCTCCCCGAGAAGCTTGCATCAGTACCACTCATCTTTACGGAGCTGAGCGTAACGCTCTCTAGCAAATCGTTCTCTAGCTCTATGCCGAGGAGCGTCCCCACAGGCTTGAGGCGCAGGTTGTGGTGCATACCATAGCTCTTGTTACCCGAGCGCTCCGAACGCTCTAGCTTGCTCCAGCCGAAAGCCAGCGGGAAATTATACTCGAATACGCTCTCTCTGGTAGTGGCACTCGACTTCGCCCCCTGTATCTGGATATTATACTGCTCCTGACTCGTCGACTGTGCGAGGTTATTACCGCCATAGAAGCCGGATATATACCACTCGCCCTCGGTAATCTTGGAGAGTGCCTTTTTCAGACGTACTGCCTCCTGCAGCAGCTCGAAGCGGTAGGTACCCGTCGCTGCATCACGGCTAATTTTCACAGGAGCATCAAACATCGTCAGGCTCTCGGGGTCTCCTAGCTTGCGCAGGAAGATACGCATCTTGGTATTATTGCCCTCTGCCAGACGTATCGTAGGCTTCATCACCTGCTTGCCCTGCTGCGTTACCTCCTCGTGCCCCAGGCTAATGCTACGCAGACTCTGTTCGGAGGGCAATAGAGCATCCTCATCTAGGCTAACATTTATATCAAGCGAAAACTCTTCGCCTTGATACTCAGCCACGGCCTCAGTCGGCTCAGTGGCTCTCGTCTCTTCTTTCTGACACGATGTACTGGCGAGTAATAGTAACCCGCATAATATCAGCGCTGTTTTCTTCATAATCATTGCCACCATTCTAGATTATTGTCTTGTGTGACTTCTACCTCATCGACCGATAGTTCCCAGTCCGAAACGCTACCTCTGAATGAGAATGAGTTAAGTAAGTGCTGTGCACTGGATAGCCCCCAGCGAGTTATACTCGGAGCTACATAAGACCTTCGGGAGGCCTCTTGCAATGAAATATCCATAATGTTTACAAAAAAAAAACAATACTTTGATGTATGGGCTGTTGTTTGCCTGCAAAGGTACAAACAATATAAGACTTTTGCAAATATAAAAAACTCTTTTATCATCCAATAGCTCCTATAGTTACTCAGAGCTTTGCTCAGCACTTACTAGAGGGCCACTTGGCCACCTACTAGGCGAGCATTTGTCCGCCTAATAGGCGGACGAGTGGCGACTCGGTAGGCGGACGATCGTCTGCCTATTAGGTGGCCGGTGGCTAGTGATCAGTGGTTAGTGATCAGTGGTCGGTGATCGGTGGTCGGTGATCAGTGGCTGGCGCACGCTAGAGCTAGTCTCACTAGGAATACTAGCCACTGCATACCGACCACTAGCCACTGCATACTGACCACTGCGGGCTCCGCCCGCACCACAGCCCACTAATAATCACTAACTTTGTAGCGTTATGCACAGACGAGAACGTTTGCAGAGGCTTGTTGCCCAGTGGCTCCTCGGGATGTATCTATGCGTCCTGGGGCTCCTCGCCGTGCATATACAGAGCCATCCACATCATACACGGCCTCTAGACCACCACTGTAGCACACAGCTACACTACCATCAGGACCACGGCGACTGCGAGCTACCCACGCACAACCTCGCCCCTAGCACCCTCGGCCTGCCTCTGCCTATCGTGGCCCCCGCCGAGAGCTATGTCCTCCTAAGGGCCGCCGCTTGTCCCGCTCCGCCGAGCATGGCAAGCCCACGTTTTTTCTCCCTACGTGCTCCCCCGAGTCTAGTACAAGGGTAACATAGACTCCGACCCAACTACCAAAACTTAACAGAAGCCATTGCATCATACTGCACTGGCACGTGGCCTACGACCTTAAGGGCTCGTACTGCGTGCTTGTGCCCCTAGCTTGATATACACAGCTACGAGCAGTGGCGTCATAAATCACATCCAAAAGAAAAAACGTATGATTAAGCAATTCCAATCCATAGGGCGCTTAGCTCGCTACGCCCTGATAGCATTACTAGGCCTCTCGGCCTGCGACAAGAGCGAGCCCGTAAAGCCTAAGAACGAAATAGAGAATAAGCTCCACGAGAACCCCAGCAAGGTTATCTATACCCTCACCGAGGCCGAGCTAGCCGAGGGCAGCACCTTCGACTACAACGCCATCGCTGGCATCACTGCCACCACGAAGACCCAGCAGATAGTATGGGAGCAGAAAGGTGATGCCTCCTGGGGCTATGCCGAGGGATCGGCCAAGAGCTTCGTCGTCAAGGCGCAGGCTACTAGCCCCAACACGGTGTACAAGCTCGATATCGCCTACTTCTCGCCCTCGGGACAGGCGATGAATACACAGTTCATCCACAACGGACAGGACAAGATCCACCAGCACTTCTTCTCTCTGTACCTCGATAAGCGCCTAGTACGCGAACCCGCGCTCATCCCCTACAGCTACCTCTATGCCGACCGCCTAGAGGGTAAGCTTGTCGGCAAGGAAAATCCCCTAGGCTTCGAGGGCTACTTCGCCTTCCCAAAGGCCTTCGGTCAGGTAGCCATCAAGGCCGAGCTCCTACACGCCTACAAGAGCAAGTACCTCGAGGATGGCAGCCTTAGCCCCTACTATGCCCCCGAGCGTAAGCTACGCACCATCAGCGATATGGATATCTCCGTAGAGCTACTCTTCCGCGAGGAGGGCAGTAGCGCAGGCGACGTACCCGCCACACCCGAGGCACAGCCCGCTGGTCCCGAGACGCCTGGAGCGGCTCCGGATATGAATACGACCAAGCTCGGCGGGAGCAATACGACCCGTATCCGCAAGATTAAGCTAGAGCTCCTAGAGGGGCATATGCACGGGCCTGAGTTTCATTATGTGCCAGGCTCTCAGGACTTCCGTTACAAGAATCTAGCCGTCGAGCAGGAGATGACAATCGAGTGGCGCGAGGGCCAGTGGCAGATTACCTCGGGCGACATCAAGCGTCTACTGATGATGCAGGCTAAGGTCTATGATGCGGGGCAACTCGGTATGCCTGTGTACGGCCTCTTCACGAGTCTCTACGATGCCTCGGGGCAGGATATAACAGGCGAATTCGCAGGCGCTCAGCATCAGATTTTTTACCAGCCTCGACATATCCGTAGCTTCTCGACAGGCGAGGCCGTACAGGAGCGCGCAGAGGACTTCCTCAGCTACACCTACTGGGATACACAGCTGTGGAACGAATCGGCACACAGCAAGCGTACGCACCGCATTGGCGACAGAGACCCCTTCGGACACAAGGGCTACTTCGTATTCAATAAGGGCGACCGACAGTTTATGCTCGACCTACAGCTCTGGGCCACGCCACAGGGCAAGGCCGGTAGCGACGGCAAGCTCTCGCCAGCGCACACACCCTCGACACATATCACACAGACAGGCAGTAAGCTCCTAAGCGTGCAGATACCCTGCTATACCTGGCTAGACAGAGATGCCACGGGCAACCTAGACCCCGATGGCAGTGTCGAGGACCTATCAGCTAAGCATCAGCCTATCGTCCGTGCCCTACTCAAGCTCCTAGGCATTGACTTCGTCTCTCTAGCCACGGATATGGACCTCCGCCTATCGGGCGAGATAGACGAGAGCACCGGCCGCTGGTTCTAGGCTAGTGGGCAGTGGTCAGTGAGCAGTGGTCAGTGGCTGGCGCACGCTAGGGCTAGTAATACTAGTGGCTAGTGATCAGTGGCTGGTGGTCAGTGGCTGGCGCACGCTAGGGCTAGTATTACTAGGGATACTAGCCACTGCATACCGACCACTAGCCACTGACCACTGCGGGCTCTGCCCGCACCACTAGCCACTGACCACTGCGGGCTCCGCCCGCCCCACCGACCACTAAAAAGCCCCCGCACTGCTATTACATCGCAGTGCGGGGGCTTTACTTGTCTGTCTAGGCTATGCCTTAGTTATCGCCACGGGGTTCACGAGGCTCGCGACGTTCGCCGCGCTCGGGGCGTGGGCGGCGGTCGCCACGCTCGCCACGCTCAGGACGTGGGCGACGCTCGGGCTCTACATAGCCCTCGGGCTTGTCGAGGAGGGCACGACGGCTTAGCTTGAACTTGCCCGTCTTGGGGTCAATATCCAGTAGCTTCACACGTAGGGTCTGCCCCTCGGTGATGCCTGTCTCCTCCATCGTATCGAAGCGCTTCCAGTCTATCTCGCTGATGTGCAGTAGACCGTCCTTGCCTGGCATGAACTCTACGAAAGCACCGAAGCTCATGATAGAGCTTACCTTACCCTCGTACACCTCGCCTACCTCTGGCATAGCTACGATAGCCTTGATCATACCCATAGCCGTGTCGATAGCCGTCTTGTTGGCAGCGCTTACCTCTACGCGGCCCTCGCCATCGATCTCCTCGATGCTGATCTTGGCACCGCTCTTCTCCTGCATACCCTGGATAATCTTACCGCCAGGGCCGATGATAGCACCGATGAACTCCTTAGCCACACGCAGCGTCTCGATACGAGGGGCGTGCTCCTTGAAGTCTGGGCGTGCCTCGGGCTGAGCCTCTAGCATCTTACCGAGGATGTGCAGACGACCCTCGCGAGCCTGTGCTAGGGCGTTCTCTAGGATTTCGTAGGAGAGGCCATCGACCTTGATATCCATCTGCGTAGCAGTGATACCCTTGGCCGTACCTGTTACCTTAAAGTCCATATCGCCGAGGTGGTCTTCGTCCCCGAGGATATCGGATAGGATGGCATAGTTCTGTCCCTTGTTCTCGCTGATGAGACCCATCGCAATACCCGATACAGGGGCCGTAATATGTACACCAGCATCACGCAGAGCCAGCGTACCGGCACATACCGTAGCCATAGAGCTAGAGCCGTTGGACTCTAGGATATCGCTCACCACACGTAGTACATAAGGGTAGTCTGCGGGTAGGACACGCTTGAGGGCGCGGTGCGCTAGGTTGCCGTGGCCAATCTCACGACGGCCTACGCCACGCTGTGGACGTGCATCGCCGGTAGAGAATGGGGGGAAGTTGTAGTGCAGCAGGAAGCGCTCCTTGCCGTAGTTGAGCACGTCATCGACGAGCTTCTCATCGTCCTTCGTCCCGAGGGTAACAGTCGTGAGCGACTGCGTCTCGCCACGGGTGAAGACAGCCGAGCCATGAGGCCCAGGGATGTAGTCGGTCTCTATCCAGATAGGGCGTATCTCGGTAGTCTTACGGCCGTCTAGGCGCTTGCCCTCGTCTAGGATAGCACGGCGCATAGCCTCCTTCTCTACATCGTGGTAGTAGCGGTTGATCATAGCGCCCTTCTCTGCGAGCTCCTCCTCTAGGAAGTCAGCCTTGTAGTCCTCGAGAATCTTGGCGAAGGCCTCGGCACGTGTGTGCTTGTCGGTGCCCGAGGTAGCCACGGCATAAGCCTTGGCATAGCACTGGTCCTTGACGTCCTGGCGTAGGTCCTCGTCGTTCTCCTCGTGGCAGTAAGTGCGCTTCTCTAGCTTGCCACAGGCTGCGCTAAGCTCTAGCTGCGCCTGACACTGTATCTTGATAGCCTCGTGTGCTACCTTGATAGCCTCGAGCATCTCGCTCTCCTGCACCTCCTGCATCTCGCCCTCTACCATCATGATGTTGTCTAGGGTAGCACCGACCATCATATCGATGTCGGCACGCTCTAGCTGCTCGAAGGTAGGGTTGATCACGAACTGGCCGTCTACACGAGCTACACGCACCTCAGAGATAGGGCCATTAAAAGGAATGTCCGACACGGCGAGGGCTGCACTAGCTGCAAGTCCTGCGAGCGCGTCGGGCATATCTACGCCATCGCTAGAGTATAGGGTAACGTTTACGAATACCTCAGCATGATAATCATCGGGGAATAGTGGGCGCAGAGCACGGTCCACTAGACGGCAAGTCAATATCTCGTAGTCACTGGCCTTACCCTCACGGCGCGTAAAGCCCCCAGGGAAGCGACCAATAGCACTAAATTTCTCCTTGTATTCGACCTGTAGGGGCATGAAGTCTACCCCGGGGTTAGCATCCTTGGCGGCACATACCGTGGCCAGAAGCATTGTGTTACCCATACGCACGGTAACGGCACCATCGGCCTGCTTGGCCAGCTTGCCTGTCTCGATAATGATCTCACGACCATCAGGCAAGAAGATGCTCTTGCTAATTGGATTCAGCATAGAATCTGTCTCGTTAATTGTATTTATATCTGTAAAACCTTTTATTATCAGCTACAAAGATAGAGAAAATAAGTCAGTGGACGGTGGGGCGGGCAGAGCCCGAAGTGATCAGTGGGCCTTGAGGATATTCCACAGGCCATTGATAAATAGCAGAGTGCAGAAAGCTAGGGCGATATACCGCCGTCTGGGGCTAAGCGCCACTCTGAGGTAGGACTGATAATAACTCTGCCTCCCTGTAAGGGCGTCGTAGGCCAGCCATAGGTTACTTGTTATCGTTGCCACAACGATCACAAGTCCCAAGGGATTGAGCGCAAGCGACTCTAGCCACTGCCCCTCGGCCAAAGCGCATATAGCTCTAGTAGTACCACAGCTAGCACAGGGGACATCTGTGGCCAGTCGTATCGGGCAAATAGTCAAGTCAAGACCATGGTCCCGACCGGCCAAAAGCCAATTAAGCCCTACCCACGCATAAGTTAATAGCGAGAGGGTAAGGCTTAATGCTGTTAGTCGTTGGCGAGACAGGGGCATCTCCTAGTAGTAGCGTATTACTTCCTGTAACTTTTGATAGTTCTTTTCTCTGGTAGCATCCATGATAAGGAAGCAATCCACAATAGCCCATACACCACAGCCACCGCCAGTAAGGAGCTTGCCGACGCCCAAAGTGACATCACCGATAAGGAATCTATCAATGCCCCAAATACCGACAAGTAAAGATACTATGAGCATCGTTGTAGGGTCCTTAAACTCCTGAGCTTGTATCGCTAGTGCCTTACTGTCGTCGAGGCCTAGCAGTTGCTCACGTATCTGTGGCAGTAAGTGAGGGGCGAAGTGCTTAGAGTTCATCGCCAAGAAGAGGTCTACCTTCTGACTATCCATAGGTTTCTTGTTTATAAAATGTTAGACTGAGTACTACAGAGCAAAGGTACTAATTCTTTATAAGAGATCACTAGTGGCTGGCGCACGCTAGATCTAGTATTACTAGGCCCACTAGTCTCACTAGGCCCACTAGATCTAGCATGGCGGGCTTAAGCCCGCCCACTGATCACTGCATACTGCATACTGACCACTGCATACTGCATACTGCATACTGACCACCCTACTTGCTATCCCTGCAGTCTAGTAGGCTGAGCCATACTGGATCATTGATCGGAGGAGCATAGGCTTGACTTTTAATGACACACGCGCTCTGTAAGCTCTCTCTTCTCTCTGGATCATTACATAGAGCAATCAGTTGATGACAGAATGCCTCTATGTCGAAAGGTGGCACCAAGACACCAGCTTCTTGACTCTGCCCGACAATAACGGAGGCCGCACGAAAAGAATTGAATATAATAGGGACACAAGCATATCGCTGAGCCTCCATCAACACGATGGGCCAGCCCTCATAGTCGGAGGTCATACAGAGGATGGGAGCTTGACCATAGATCTTCGATTTATCATGTTCGTGACCACAGAGCTGTACCCTCGGGAGTGCTAGCTTTTTGATCATATCATGACATATACCAATCTGAGAGCCATTGCCGTAAACCTTGAGCGTCCACTCAGGTAGAGTTTGATGCACTTTATGCCATATCCTGAGCATCCTATCTATTCTCTTCTGAGACTCAAATCGTCCGACCCACACGATAGCCTTCTCTTTGCTACTACTGCAGCTAGAGTCTAGATCAATAGTGTTGGTTACGCTGATAAGTTTACCTTGCTGCGCTTCATCAAGCTGTAGTGTATCTACTATCTGTTGCTTGTATTCTGGGCAGAGTACTATGAATCCATCCCAAGCATTGATTCTATCGCGATACTCAGCGATCATACGCTTCTGCCATCTCTTTTGGAGGAATGGCTTGAGCCATAGTTTGAGACGATTACCCAGACTGGGATGCTCACGCAACCATTCTACGATTTCTATGACTTCGTAGAAAGGTTCGTTATGCAACCAGTAATATTGCTTGATATTCTTAGGGAGATCAAGGGGACGAAGAAAGCCCTTCTGTGTCACGAAAAACACTCGCACCGACTTATCTAGGATAAATTGTTTCACCTCGTCTGATACCTTCTGAGGCTCTTGCCCCAACAACTCAATGGGTGTCGAGAGGGTATGCACCTCGATGAGCCCTCGTAGATGCTCTTCTATATGAAAGACTTGCTTCTCGGGTCTTGTGTTCGTGAGAATATAACATTTGACCTGTCCGTATCCCAGCTTCTGAGGCAAATGTTTAGAGATGTAGTGAACGAACGAAGAGGTAACAACCTCCACCCCTCCACCAATTAAATTATGAATATGAAAGGCTATATTAAGCGTATCTTTCTCCTCAACTTTTGCAGACATAATTACTATTTATTTTTCTTTGATTAACCTAATATCTATGATACTGATATTTACCCCTAGCCCCCCACCAAGCAATAGCCCGAGGCGTCTTTGCTGAGGACACCTTCGTCGACGAGCTCGCTGAGGAGACGTGCCAAGGACGGGCGTGCTACACCGAGCAGCAGAGCTAGCTCCTCCTGCTTGCCGACGGTGCCGTGCGTCCGCAGATAGGCCACTAGGCGCTCACGTAGGCTCTGTAGGTTGAGGGCATTGATTTTCTGACTGAGGAAGTGGCTCCTGTCCGAAATCAGACGCAGGAAGGCACGCATCACCGGCACGTGCCTACTCATAAAGCCGAGGAAGTATTCGCGGTCCAGCCTCCAGACGAGGCTCGGCTCGGTGGCCTCGATAGTTACAGGGAGCTTATTCTCGCTGCCGTAGATAAAAGCCGCCGCCAGTAGGTCTGGTGCTGATATCATATCCATCGTCAGGCGCTTGCCCTCGCTGTTGGTCATCTGCGCACGTATAGCGCCCTCTAGCAGGATGTATAGGCTACGCACGCTGCTGCCCTGTAGGGCTATGAGCTCGCCCCGCTCGTAGCGACGCATCTGGCTCGGGGCTTCGGAT
This sequence comes from uncultured Porphyromonas sp., assembly GCA_945867245.1. GTDB lineage: Bacteria > Bacteroidota > Bacteroidia > Bacteroidales > Porphyromonadaceae > Porphyromonas. The sequence continues at coordinate 4,212 of CAMBHQ010000007.1, read as the reverse complement.
AATAGCTCGCCCACGGCCTCATCGCTCGCCTCTGCGAAGAGGGGCAAGCGTCTGAGGTCGTGGGCGCTGATAGACTTGTTCATAAGAGGATTATGAGTGAATGCTGAGGGTGATAGTCGCTGTCTAGGCCTCGGCCAGCAATTCGCTGAATAGCTGCTCCCAGCGTGCCATGATACGCTCTAGGGCGAAGCGCTCCGAGGCTCGGTGGGCTGCCTGGCTCATACGCTGGCGGAGCTCCTCGTCGGCCATCAGCCGGCGCAGGGCTGCGGCGAGGGCCTCAGGCTCGCCAGCGGGTGTCAGGAAGCCATCCACGCCATCTGTCACGATGTCCCTAGGACCCGAAGTGAAAGCATAGGACACAATCGGTAGCCCCACGGCCTGCGCCTCTAGCAGTACCATCGGCAAGCCCTCGTAGTGCGAGCACATCACGTATATGCTGTGCTCTGTATAGCGCTGGCGTATCTCTGGGGTATCGCCCTGTAGCACACAGCGGTCGCCTATGCAGAGGCGCTCTATCTGCGCCTGTAGTCGGCTGTGGTAGGGACCCGAGCCGTAGATATTGAGTTGCCAGTCGGGGAAGTCCTCCCGAGGAATCATCGCCCACACGTCTAGGAGGGTGGCGAAGTTTTTGACGTACTCTAGCCGTCCTACAGCCATCACCTGAGGACGGCTCATATCGGCACGCTCGGCCGAGGCGAAGGGACGTGGATTAGGGATAGTCAGCACATTACGCAGTCCCCGCCACTGGGGTAGCTCCTCCTCCGTGAGGATAACGAAGCGGTCGTAGCGCCTAGCCGTGCGCTCCAGCTGCCACACACGATAGTGGCCATAGAGCCGATGAAGTCTCTGCTCCTCGGGGTACATGCGCACATAGGCATATTTACTGGTGTGTAGCTCGCATATCTTCTTGCTTCGGTCGCCCACACGGGGGAGCAGCTCGCGCTCCTGAAAGCCCGTAGAGATAGCCACGTCGGGGCGTAGCTCGGCGAAGAGCCTACGCAGGGCCTCTAGGTGCTGCCCCGCCTTCTGCCGGAGGGCTCGTAGGCGTCCCCAGCGTCCGAGCCTATTGTCCAGCTCGTAGTTGAGCCCGAGATCATGCAGGCGGATACTAGGCTCCAGAGGGAAGGCACTAGCCTCGTCCCTCTGGTCCGTAGTAACGATGTGTACCTCGTGCCCCTGCCGAGCCAGATAGTTCGCCTTGGTAGTAACGACGCGTTCTATCCCGCCCGAGCGGCTCAGAGCCTGCAAGCAATAGACGATACGCATACTACATCATCTCTAGCTCCAGCGTCTGCCCAGCCTTGATATCGCTGTGGCGGAAGGTCAGACCCTCTAGAGGCTTGCCTCCGAGGCGAACGCTCTTGACACGCTTATTCGTCTTGCTGTTGTTTTTGACCTTAATCGTAAAGACCCCGCCCTTGACCTTGATGCGGGCCTCATTGACCATCGGACGGCCAATGTGATAGACATCACTACCAGGACACACAGGATAGAAGCCTAGGGCGCTCATCACATACCAAGCCGACATCTGTCCGCAATCCTCGTTGCCGATGATGCCCTCGGGCGTAGGCTGATAAAAAGTGCGCATGATGCTATCGAGCATTGCCTGACCCTTGTGCGGATTAGCCGTGTAGTTGTACAGATAGGCAATGTGGTGGCTGGGCTCGTTGCCGTGGGCATACTGCCCGATAAGGCCTGTGATATCGCCCGACTGCTCGGCTCCATCGATGCGAGACGAGGTCGTAAAGAGCGTATCGAGGTTGCGCTCCAGCACCTCTCGGCCACCCATCGTAGCGATGAAGCCCTCCATATCGTGCGGAGCGTAGAAACTCCACTGGTAGGCGTTGCCCTCGGTATAGTCGCTCTTCTCGTGCGCCGAGAAGCGAGGATTAAAAGGCGTGCGGAACTTACCATCGGCCATAATAGGGCGCATAAGCTGATACTCATGGTCCCAATAGCGCTTGTAATAGCCGGCACGCTTGTCGTACTCGGCACGGATGCTATCCAGCCCCGCAGCCTCGGCAATACGGGCGATGCACCAGTCGTCGTAGGCCATCTCCACAGCCCACGAGACGCTCTCGGGGACACTATCGGCAGGGACGAAGCCCAGAGTCTCCTTGTAATAAGGATGACGGGTAACGAGGTCGCTCTCGCGTGTGCCACGGAACTTGTCCGCTAGGTCCTGTCGGTACACCGAGGTCGCCATAGCTGCCTCTGTCCACAGACGTAGGTCCTCGCCCGTAGCCAGGCCCTTGGCCACGAGGTCGGCCAGCACGCTCACAGCGTGATAGGCAGGCATACAGCCGGTATAGTTGGCTGCTAGAGGCCAGCGGGGCAGTATCGTCCCCTCCTGATAGTCGCCCACTAGGCTACGGCCATAGCGCAGCGCCTTGTCAGGGTCGATAATCGTCAGCAGGGGGTGCAGCGTGCGGTAGGTATCCCAGAGCGAGAAGACGGTATAGTGTCCGTCGGCAGGGTTCTCGTTGCGATGCACCTGCTTGTCCATCCCACGGAACGAGCCGTCTACATCCTGATAGTTGAAGGGCGCAATATGCGCATGATACATAGCTGTATAGAAGTTCTTGAGGACCTCTTCCTCATCACTCTCAATCTCGATCTTGGCGAGCGTCTCCTGCCATATAGCACGGCTCTCGCGGTGCACACGCTCGAAGTCCCAGTCCGCTAGCTCGGCCTGCATATTGCGCTCGGCCCCCTCGGGGCTAACGTGCGAGAGGCCCACCTTGACGAGCACCGGCTCCGTGCCCTCGGGCAGGTAGATATGTAGCTTGAGGTCGGCCGTATCGCTCAGCGTGAGCGGATAAGCCACAGACGTACGTACGCCATCGCAGTAGAGCGCCATACTATCGGCAGGCTGCTGTAGGCGTAGCGTATAGCTCATCTGATGATGCTCTGCCCAGCCCTTGGTATAGTAGGTGCCTCGGATGGTAGAGTCGTTGAGGACCTCTAGGTCGTTTTTCACCACCCGATGCCCCCAGTTGGCCTGTAGTATATGCCCAAGGTCGAGCATGAGGCGACGCTCCTGGGCATTCTGATAGGTAGCACGCATTAGGCCCACACGCTCGGTAGAGGTAAGCTCCGTTTTGATGTCGAAGTTGCTGAGCTTGACACTATAATAGCCAGGCGAAGCCGTCTCGCTAGCCTTATCGAGGCGTGCTACGGGCTTGAGGCTATCGACACCCGAATAGGGTAAGAGGGCCACGTCGCCGAGGTCTCCAATGCCCGTACCACTGAGGTGCGTTAGGCTGAAGGCATAGATAAGGCTATCGCTATTATGGTAGCCGCTACTGGCCTCCCAGCCGAGCAGATGTGTATCGGGCGAGAACTGCACCATGGCATTGGGACGTGTCGCCCCAGGGAAGGTATGTCCGTGGGCTCCTGTCCCGACGAAGGGGTCTACATAGGCGAGGAGGTCGCGCCCCTCTGCCCGCTGGCTCTGGCAGCCTGTGCCGAGCATCGCTGCCCCTACGAGGGACAATACGCCCCCTAGGAGTCTATATATATTCATTTGTTTAATCATCTAAGCCTTACGATCTAATAATGCTGTCCACCAAGGAAACGGCGGTCAATAGCTCCGACAATGGATACTATCACTCTTAAGCAGCGTCCCCATCTGCCGACATAGCACTCAGGGAAGCGCAGGTATAAGCTATTCTGCAGACGCTCCTGCAAATTGATCCTTGGGAGGTCTCCCCGTAGCCGTGGGAATAGCTCTGCGTAATATCGCTCCACAACCGGACGAAACTCTGCGATACTCAGCTCCGTAGTCTGAATGTAGATCATGGTACGCAAGATGCGAGCACGTACCAAAGCCAAGACCTCCCCCCCCTCGTGAATGAAGCGATCCAACACAAGCCCATAGCCCGTTATAAGATCCTGATACTTGCGTTCTGTAAGTTTATTCGTGATAGAACCCGCTCTACCCAAGCGATAATGATAGCCTATATGAGACAATTCATACAGCAACAGCTGAGGATGCATACCGTATAGAGATAGCGAGAAATATTCATCCTCGTGCAGTAGACCCTCCTCGAAGCGCAGAGTTCTCAACAACGAGGCTCTATATATCCTATCCCAAACTATGGCATTCCGAGCATTGCCGAGTGCATACTCCTGTAAATACTCCGTACCCTGATAGAGACGCTCGGAACGCTCTACGGGTGTTGGTCCCTCGGGACCATCTTCGCAATAGCC
>CAMBHQ010000006.1 GCA_945867245.1 uncultured Porphyromonas sp. | reverse complement strand
CCCTCGTCTGCTCGGTATATAGAGCGTCTGTCGGCAGGTCCTGAGGGCGCTCGTATTTGCTATATAGCCCGCAGCCACTCAGAGCGAGGGCTGCTAGGGCTGTAGATATAATCTTATTCATGGTCTATAGACTGGGTATTGAAGGCGCTGCGCTCGGCGAGCATTCGTTCGTGCTCGGCTTGTATCTGTGGGCTAAGCTCGTGTTGCTCTGGCGTACGGACGAAGCGCTCCTGTAGGTACTGGAAGATAATGAAGAACACAGGCACTACGAATAGGAGCGCCAGCGTCCCGATGAGCATACCGCCCACCACGCCCGTGGCGAGCGACTTATTGCCGTTGGCCCCTGCACCCGAGGCAAACATCAGCGGGAGCATCCCGATAATCATCGTCGCTACGGTCATCAGAATAGGGCGTAGTCGCTCCTCGGCAGCCGCACGGGCCGACTCCACGATACCGAGGCCCTGGCGACGACGCTCCGAGGCATACTCGGTGATAAGGATAGCCGTCTTGGCCAGTAGACCGATGAGCATAATCACACCTGTCTGGAGGTAGATATTATTCTCGAAGCCCCACAGACGAGCGAAGAGGAAGCTACCCATAATGCCGAAGGGCACCGAGAAGATTACCGCCAAGGGCACCAGCCAGCTCTCATAGAGCGAGGCCAGGATAAGGTATATCAGCAGGATACAGAGGCCGTAGATAAAGGCTGTACGGCTGCCCCCCTGCTGGCTCTCCTCACGCGAGATACCACCATATTCGTAGCTATAGCCCGTGGGCAGCGTCTGAGCGGCTACCTCACTAATGGCCTGCATGGCCTCACCCGTCGAATAGCCTTCGGCAGGCGTTACATTGGCCGAGATAGAGCCGAAAAGGTTGAAGCGCTCCATCTGCTCGGGGCCAGAGATACGCTCTAGGCGCACGAACTGACCGATAGGGGCCATTTCGTTGCCATTACGCACGTATATATTATTGAGTGCAGCCTCGTCGATGCGGTCGCCTGCAGAGGCCTGGGTCATCACACGTAGCACCTTGCCGTACTGGTTGTAGTTGCTAGCGTACGAGCCCCCGAGGTAGGCCCCGAGCGTCGAGAGGATTTCGCGGGGCTGGATGCCTGCGCGCATAGCCTGAGCCGCATCTATATCCACACGATACTGCGGGAAGTTGATGGCGTAGCTGCTGTAGGCGACGGCTATCTCGGGCCGTGCATTGAGTGCGCCCACGAACTGCATCGTCGTCTGATAGAAGGTACCCATATCCACCCCATTGCGGTCTTGTATGCTCATATCAATAGCGTTCCCCATACCATAGCCCGGTATCATACCAGGCTCTAGGGCAAAGACACGTGCCCCACGGATATGGCTAGTAGCAGCCATGATACGGCCTATTACGGCTGTCGAGGCCTGCTCGGCAGCGGGGCGGTCGCCCCAGTCCTGTAGGCGGATGAAGAAAGTACCATTGGAGGGACCCTGACCCGATATGAGCCCGAAGCCATCGATACGGCACACGTGCTTAACCTCGGGGATAGCACGGATTAGGCTGTCCACCTCGGTCATAATCTTGGCGGTCTCGCTGAGGGTGCTACCTGGCTGAGCGCTGACGTTCACCATCAGCATACCTTGGTCCTCCTGTGGCACTAGACCGGTCTTGGTCGTCGCCATCAGATAGACGAGCGCTATCGTACTCAAGCCCAGAGCGCCCCATACTAGAGGCTTGCGCCCGATGAGCGCCCCTATGCCACGCTTGTACTTGCCGAGGATAGCATTATAAGACACTTCATAGGCCTTGCGTACACGGGCCCCGATAGAGCCCTCGGCCTTCTCCATATCCTCGGGGCGCATCATGATGGCGCAGAGGGCAGGGCAGAGCGTGAGGGCCGAGATCATCGACAGACCTACAGACGTAGCAATGGTAACGCCAAACTGAGTGTAAAACACCCCAGAGGTGCCCCCCATGAACGTTACCGGAATAAACACCGCCATAAAGACGAGCGTACACGAGATGATAGCCATCGTGATGTCGCCCATAGCATCCTTGGTAGCTAGGTAGGCGGACTTGTAGCCCACCTCAAACTTAGCCTGTACGGCCTCCACCACGACGATAGCATCGTCCACCACCGTACCGATAGCCAGCACGAGCGCAAAGAGCGTCAGGATGTTGATACTAAAGCCTGCGGCAGCCAGACAGAAGAAGGTCCCTACCAGCGATACGATAATCGAAATCGAGGGGATGATAGTGGCCTTGAAGTCCTGTAGGAAGAAGTACACCACCAGAATAACCAGCAGAATAGCGATGACCAGAGTCTCTACCACCGAATAGATAGAGGCATAGAGGAAGTCATTGGTATTATGTGTCGTTACCATCTCTACGCCTGCGGGCAAGTTTTTACTTAGCTCCTCTAACTTGGCCGTAATCTTGTTGTTTACGTCCGTGGCATTGGCACCAGCCACCTGAGAGACCATGCAGTTGGCCCCAGGCTTACCATCGATGAAGCCATTGAAGCCATAGGAGGCAGCGCCAATCTCTATCGTCGCCACGTCTCTCAGACGTAGCACATTGCCATCGGGCAGGGCACGCAGGACGATATCTTCGTACTGCTTGACGTCCGTTAGACGGCCCTTATACTTGAGCGTATATTGGAATGTCGCCTCGCTATCCATCCCCAGAGCACCGGCCGAGGCCACGATATTCTGCTGGGCCAGTGCTGCCGACACGTCGCTAGGCACGAGCTTGTACTGCGCCATCAGGTCTGGCTTTAGCCATATACGCATGCTGTAGGCGTTACCGAAGGGCTGCACATTACCTACCCCCTCGATACGCTGTAGCTCGGGGATAATATTGATATTAAGGTAATTGGCTAGGAATAGAGCGTCGTAGCGTCCGTCGGTACTCTTGAGGCCACTCACCTGTAGGAAGCCTGCCTGACCCTTGACGACAGACACACCTATCTGGGTTACCTCTGCGGGGAGCAGGGCTTGGGCGCGCGAGACTCGATTCTGCACGTTCACCGCGGCCATATCCGCATTGGTACCTTGCTTGAAGTAGACTGTAATCGTAGCCGTCCCGTTGTTTGAGGACGAGCTCGTCATGTAAATCATAGTCTCTACTCCGTTGATTGCCTCCTCGAGGGGCATCACGACGCTATTGAGTACAGCATCGGCATCGGCACCAGGATAGCTGGCGCTCACACTAATAGTGGGCGGAGCGATATCCGGATACTGCTCCACCGGTAGAGTAAAGAGCGATATAAGCCCCACTACCATAATCAATATAGATACCGATATGGCCAGTACGGGGCGTTTAATGAAGATGTTTCCTTTCATGGGCTAAGACTTAGATTTAGGCGTAGATACCTCTGTGCCCTCGCGCACTAGACCTGCGCCCTCGGCAATGATAACATCACCTGCTGAGAGCCCACTACGCACGATATATTCGCTGGGGCTAGCACCATCCTCTACCGTTACCACAGTAGATACGGCCTTGCCATCGACGACCTTGTACACCAGTACCTTGTCCTGTATGCGTACGGCAGCGCCCTGTGGGATGACGATTACGCCCTTCTGTACAGAGCCCAGCAATACATTACCCGTAGAGCCACTGCGTAGTATGCCGTCGGGGTTGGGGAACTTAGCCCTGAGGCTAGCAGCGCCCGTGCTGGCATCTACCACACCGCTCACGCTCTCTACCTTGCCTGGGTGGTTGTACTCGCTACCATCGCTGAGCTCTAGGCGGGCAGCACCCATAGAGGCTACAGCCGCATCGAGGCTACCATACTCGCGGGATAGGGCTAGTAGCTGCTTCTCGCTCAGGGAGAAGTAAACATACATCTCACGGCTATCCGATACCGTGGTAAGTGGGCTCGGCAAGCTAGGCGATACGAGCGTACCCTGACGATAAGGCAGGGTACCCACCACGCCATCGGCAGGGCTTACGACTGTGGTATAGGAGAGGTTGTTGCGGGCGCTCAGCTGGGCGGCCTTGGCCTGTGCCACTGCTGCCTGAGCGGTGCTGAGGCTATTACGGCTGAGCGAGAGCTCTACCTCGCTGATGATGCGCTCGGCATAGAGGCGCTCTTTGGCCTGATGGTTGAGACGTGCCGTGGCTAGGGCTGCCTCGGCCGACTGCACACTAGCCGTGGCCTGTGCTAATGCTGCCTGATAGGGCACTTGGTCCACGATGAAGAGGGCCTGACCACGGCGCACCTGCTGGCCCTCGCTTACGAGGACGCGCGTGAGCGCCCCACTGACCTGTGGGTAGATATCTACATCCTGTTGTCCTCTGATGCTAGCGGTATAACGCTTGACGAGCTCAGTGTCTCCTGTCTGTACTGTCAGTAGCTTATACTCCGCAGGGCCAGCCTGTGCCATCCCTGCGCCTTGCTTGCCGTCGCTACCCGAGCAAGCTACTAGAGCGAGGGCGGATAGCGCAGCGAAGATTCTTACAATACCTTTTCTTGTCATATATTATGTGATAACTAAATGCATTAAGGTTAGATACCCCAATATCCCTTAGGTTTAATGCCAGTCTTGGCGAGAACTAGCCCATATGCTTCGGCCTAGAGCCTAGACATCGAGCCGTTTCCTGTACAAAGAGGATTATCCGAACAATCTATACGGCCTAAGCCTCCCGTGCAGGCATCCATAGAATACTTTTCTGATTTAAGCCGAATGTTTGCCTACTCGGACATAAGTTGCGACCTTTGTCCCCAGATTATCCGACCCTCGGGCTGGATAAGCACAGGTTAATACGAGCATATATATAATGAGCATATACAAACAGCTCGAGGAACGTATCCTCATCCTCGATGGCGCCCTCGGCACCATGATACAGAGCTATGCCCTCGGCGAAGACGATTATCGAGGCGAGCGCTTCGCCTCGGTAGAGCTACCTCAGAGGGGCAACAACGACCTCCTCTGCCTGACACAGCCACAGATCATCCGAGAGATTGCCGAGCAGTACCTAGCTGCCGGAGCCGATATCATCTCTACCAATACCTTCAATGCCACCAGTATCTCGATGGCCGACTACGGCATGCAGGGCGTCGTACGCGAACTCAACTGCGCCGCTAGCCGCATCGCCCGAGAGGCTGCCGACAGATATACCGCCCTTACGCCCGACAAGCCCCGATACGTAGCTGGCTCTATCGGCCCCACCAATAAGACCGCCTCTATGAGCCCAGACGTAGAGCGACCCATGAGCCGTGCCGTTACCTTCGAGGACCTACGCCTAGCCTACCGCGAGCAGGTGCTAGGCCTGCTAGAGGGGGGCGCAGACCTATTGCTGGTAGAGACCGTCTTCGATACCCTCAATGCCAAGGCAGCGCTCTTCGCCATCGACGAGCTAAGCCACGAGCTCGGCCGTAGCCTACCCATCATGCTCTCGGCCACCATCACAGACAAGGCCGGACGTACCCTCTCGGGGCAGACCCTCTCGGCCTTCGTAGCCTCTGTCAGCCACGCTCAGATACTCTCTATCGGCCTAAACTGCGCCTTCGGTGCTCGGGATATGAATCCCTACATACGCGAGCTCGGACGCATAGCCCCCTACTACATCTCGGCACACCCCAACGCAGGTCTGCCCAACGCCCTAGGCCAGTACGACGAGACCCCCGAGCTGATGCGCGAGCAGATAGCCGAATATATACAGGACGGACTAGTCAATATCATCGGCGGTTGCTGCGGCACTACGCCCGAGCATATAGCCCTATATAGCGAGCTCGTCGAGGGGGCTAAGCCACACCTCGTAGCCCCCGAGCCAGAGTACCTACAACTCTCGGGCCTAGAGATGCTAGAGCTACGGCCCGAGCTGCGCTTCCTCAACGTAGGCGAGCGCTGCAACGTCGCTGGCTCGCGCCGCTTCCTGCGCCTTATCAACGAGAAAAAATACGACGAGGCTCTAGAGATAGCCCGACTGCAAGTAGAGGACGGAGCCGGCGTGATAGACATCAATATGGACGATGGACTGCTAGATGGCGTAGAGGAAATGCGCGCCTTCGTCAATCTGCTGATGAGCGAGCCAGACATCGCCCGTGTGCCACTAATGCTCGACTCGTCCAAGTGGGAGGTGCTAGAGGCGGGCCTACGCTGTACGCAGGGTAAGTGCATCGTCAATTCGATTTCGCTCAAGAATGGCGAGGGCGCCTTCCTGCACGAGGCTCGCCTGCTCAGACGCTACGGAGCCGCTGTCATCGTGATGGCCTTCGACGAAGTCGGGCAGGCCGATACCTTCGAGCGCCGCACCGAGATTTGCGCTCGTGCCTATCGCCTACTCGTAGAGGACGGCTTCGACCCTCGCAACATCATCTTCGACCCCAACGTACTGGCTATTGCCACAGGCATAGAGGAGCACAGACGCTATGCCATCGACTTCATAGAGACTGTACGCTGGATTAAGGCCCATCTGCCCCACGCCCGCTGCAGTGGCGGTATCAGCAACCTCTCCTTCGCCTTCCGTGGCAACAACTATATCCGCGAGGCCATGCACGCTGTATTCCTCTACCACGCCATACAGGCAGGGCTCGATATGGGCATCGTCAATCCTGCCGAGAGCGTCCTATACGAGGATATACCGAGCGACCTACTACGGCTCATAGAGGACCTCATCTTTGACCGCAGGGACGAGGCCACAGAGGCCCTCATGGACTATGCCCGTAGCCTCGGCGAGGGCGCCAAGACCAGTAGCCACGAGCGCGACCTAGCCTGGCGACAGCTCCCCCTAGCGGAGCGACTAGCCGAAGACCTCGTAAAGGGCATCAGCGAGTATCTAGCCGAAGACCTAGCCGAGGCCCTCAGCACCTATCCTCGCCCCATGGACATTATCGACAAGCCCCTAATGGATGGGATGAATATCGTCGGGGACCTATTCGGCGAGGGCAAAATGTTCCTCCCGCAGGTCGTCAAGAGCGCCCGTACCATGAAGCGTGCCGTAGCCATCCTAGAGCCTGCCATAGAGGCCGACAAGGCTGCCACCTCGGGCGGTAAGCGTGCCGGCAAGATAGTGCTGGCCACCGTCAAGGGCGACGTCCACGACATCGGCAAGAATATCGTCGGCCTTATCCTCGCCTGCAATAATTACGAGGTCATAGACCTAGGCGTTATGGTCCCCGTAGAGCGCATCCTCGAGACCATCGAGCGCGAGCAACCCGACTATGTAGGGCTCTCGGGCCTCATCACCCCCTCGCTAGAGGAAATGTGCGTCGTGGCCAGTGCTATGGAGCGTGCCGGCCTCAGCATACCCCTACTTATCGGCGGAGCCACGACCAGCAAACTACACACGGCCCTCAAGATAGAGCCTATGTACCCCAGCGGAGCTGTCGTCTACACCCGAGACGCCTCGCAGCTGCCTGGCGTATTGGCGCAGATGAATAGCCCCGAGACACGTAGCGACTTCATACAGAGCGTACGAGACGAATACGCTCAGCTACGCCACCGACGACTACAAGAGGAGCAGAAGCCCCTCGTTAGTCTAGCCGAGGCGCGCGCCCTAGCCCCCACGATAGACTGGGCAAGCCATCCGCCGGTAGCCCCAAGGACGACAGGGCGACAGATACTACAGCAGATCCCCATCAGGGAGATTATCCCCTACCTCAACTGGAAGTTCTTTTTCCCCACCTGGAGCATCTCTGCCCGCTACCACACGATTACGAGCATAGACCGCTGCGAGGGCTGCCGCAGGGCCTGGCTAGCCCAGTGGACAGACGATAGAGAGCGGGCAAGTGCCGAGGAGGCCATCAAGCTCTACGACGATGCCTGCGACATGCTCGCACGCCTAGTCGAGCTGGATTTCTCTCGCCTCGGCGCAGTCTTTAGCATAGACCCTGCCTACACAGAGGGCGATACGCTCGTGGTCGGACAGACCCGCTACCCTCTGCTACGTCAGCAGGCACCCGAGCGGGACGGCCATTGCTACTGCCTCTCGGACTTCGTGGCCCCCCGAGCGAGCGGACAGAGCGACTGGGTCGGGAGCTTTGCCGTGACGGCAGGGCACGAGTACGACTACCTCGTAGCCCTAGGGCTCGACCCCCAGGACGATTACCAGCTCATGCTCGTCAAAAGCCTCCTAGACCGCTTAGCCGAGGCCACTACCGAGTGGCTACACGCTGAGATACGACGCAGGTATTGGGGCTATGCCGAGGGCGAGGCGCTTACGGCCGAGGATATGTTCGCCCTCAGGTATCAGGGCATTAGACCTGCTGTGGGCTACCCCTCGCTACCCGACCAGCTACAGAACTTCGACTTACAGGCACATCTAGGGAGCGAAGACATCGGCATTAGCCTCACCGAGAGTGGCGTGATGATGCCTAATGCGAGCGTCAGCGGTCTAGTCTTCGCTCATCCGTCCAGCAAATACTTTGCGGTAGGGCGCATTGACGACGAGCAGACCCGCGACTATGCCGAGCGCCGAGGCCTCTCGTCCGAACGCCTCGCCCCCTACCTCCTGCGCAATACCCTCTAGAGTGAGCAGTGGGCAGTGGCTAGTGGGCGGTGGGGCTGCTGGGGCTAGAATCCCCCCTTATCTAGGACTAGAGTAGATGGATATAATTCTCTAACTTTGTTACTGCATATTAGATTAATCATACAATACAATCATTCATTATGAACAAAGCATTACACACACTTCTCGGGCTCATCTGTGGAGCACTGTGCCTTAGCTGCGTGAGCTGTAGTGGCTGCAGTGGCGATAGCATTGCCAAACTCGTAACTAATATCGAGGAGAACGGTATCAGTCTGGATAACGATGGCCAAGGGGTCGGGGCAGGCTTTCTGGAGGCATTCTCGGGCGATAGCGTCTTGAGCAAAGAGTTCGCCCTAGCGTCCTCCTTTACGCACATCGAGAGCAACTGCCCCAGCGCCCTTATCGTCGAGCAAGGAGCGCAAAACACACTCCGAGTAGAGTATCTAGACAGCTCAGCTCTAGAGCAGCTCTCGGCCGAAGTCCGAGGGGGCACGCTGCACATCAATTACTCAGGTCGTTTCGTCAAGGGCAGTCCTCGCCTGCGCTTCGTACTACAGAGTACACAGCCCATTACCCATATCCATAGCGAGAGAGCGCTCTCTCTACGTATGCACAAGTTCGCAGGACAGCAAATGCTCTCGTTAGACCTAGAGGACGCCAGCTATACCGAGCTCTGCGAGCTTGATAGCCTGCGCAGCCTAGACCTAGAGGGCGAGGGTGCTAGCAAGTTTCTCCTCCGTGGTACAGTGGATAGCCTACGGGTAAATATGTCGGGCGCTGGCAGCCTAGAGGCCAAGGAGCTAAGCGGACGCTATGCTTTCATCAAAGGCGAAGGCGCAGTTTCGGCCACAGTCGGCCCTGTTGCGGAGCTCGTCTACGAGCTCTCGGGGGCTGCTAAGCTCAAGCACAGCAAGGCATCACGTGTTACCTCCCAAAAGAGTGAGGGAGCCGTATCCATTAAGACTTATTGAGGCTACGTAGTAGCGTCTAGCAAGCATATAATATCGTTCGGATAAGGGGCGCAAAGGCGCCCCTTATCTGTTTCTAGATATCCGAGCCCTAAATCGCTCTCTAGAGAGATAGCACACGGCCTACCTATTCAGTTTGGCTTGTTACAATATTTTACCCCCCCCGCCTACAATTAATACATATTTTATATCTTTGCAGAGAAATACTCAATAAGTCGCACTCTATATATTGTAGCAACGCATGCAACAAGTAAGCAAAACAAACTACACAGCGCCCCGCATAGAGGCCTTTACGATGACCACCCAGCTATCACTATTAAGATCAACCTCCCTCGAGCTAAGCTCGCAATGGGACTACGACCTCTCAATAGAAGACTACACCGACGAAGGATTCCTCGGTAATGGATACTAAACATGCCTAGACAAGCCAAAGAAGATGAAAAGATTTAGCCTCGGACTATACGCTATGATGCTAGGCGCCGCCATGGTACTAGGTGCCTGTAGCCAAGAGAAAGACAGCCTCATACAGCCCACACAGGAGCAGTACAGCGGTAGCGGTAACCTCTCCCTAGAGGGCGAACTAACACTAAATGCAGGCGAAAGCCCACGCGCCCTTAGCTGGGACCTCGTAGGAGCCAACACAGCCGATGCCTCGCCCTACAGCCAGAATGGGGCCTTCCGCCTGCGCCTACAGATAGGTAGTGAGCTGAGTATATGGACCATAGTACGCTCTGCAAGCCAGACCAAGCCCCTCTATGTAGGACAGCTAAAGTGGACTGTCGTGAGCGACCAGACCGGCAGTAACCCTGGCGCACCTGCTAGGTACCGCCTGCGCATTAATAAGCAAAACATACGCATCCTCGACGAGGCCCTGCTCGCCAACAACGATATATACCTATCAGGACTCCTATTCGGCAAAAGCGGTGCTGCAGGACAAACGTTTACCTTCGACCCCGAGACGCTACGCCTGAGCATCACTACCCCAGAGCGCGCCTCGGACCACAAAGACTACCTCAAGAGCGAGTACGCACAGCAGCAGGGGATAGAGCAGATACCAGCGGTGTACACCTTCGATAAGCTACGTATCTCTGTCAGCAAAAACAATCCAGGCTCCGCTACCCCCTACAAGGGGATAGTCTCTACTGGGACCTTCAGTCCACGTGGCTCTGTATTACGCCTAATCAGCTATATCGATACGGACTACAACCTACTGACAGCCGCCACCAAGAAGCTAGATCCAGGGGAACCCGCGCTAGGCATATACTCACGCTATACCGACCCAACGTATCCCTACTACAATCCTCAGCAGCTAGAGGCAGACCGTCAGGCTCTCCTCGCCGAGGCTAAGCGCATCACTGGGAACAGAGCTTATCTGGAGCCTATTGGCGGAGTGCTGAGAGGGGTCAAAGACGGCTACTTCGACTTCGCTAAAGAGGGTATCCCCTTCGTAGCGACGAAGACGCACGACATAGAGATACCGACCATAGAGCCCAAGGGCACACGATACAACACGCTAGAGCAACCCTCTGCGGCTGTAGCTGCAGCCAACGCCAAGCAGGGCATCCTCAACCTGTGGGTCGCTTCGGAGGAAGGTAGCAGTACCAGTGCTCAGTTTGAGCTAGAGACCTCCTTCGACACCTACCTAACGGTGGACAAAGACTACGATGATGTCGGCCAAGACCCAAAGTATCCTGGGACGAAAGGTTGCTACTGGACTGAGGAGCGCCCCATCAGTGAGTTCCCCGTAAAACCCTTAGACCCCACACTCCCTACCACAGGTGATGAATCCCAAACAAGCACGACCGTCGCCCCTTGGGACAAAGCACCGAAAAAGGTACTGGCCGTAGGACTATGGACGAATGACCTAAAGGAGCTTCTCGACGCCAAGGAGCCTGCAACGACCCTGTATCGTAAGCTAGACTCTATTAAGCTCTACCGCGTACGTGGCAATAAGCTCGCTTGGGAGAAATTCGAACATCCTCAATTACCCCAACCCAAATGGGACCTCCCCTATACCCTGAAGTTCATAGCCTATCTGCCCCGCTACGACGAGCCTACGAGGCAGACACGCAAGCAGACCATCACCCTAGGTAAGGGACGCAGTTATGCCGGCCGACTCATATATACAATCTACGCTGGTGGCTATTCAGGTAGATTTAGTAATGAGGGTGCAACGAAATTTGGTGCTCAGGACTTTGGCTACAACGTAGTATGGTCTAGTTTGCCTGAGTAGACTTTACTAACAAACAATGGCCTAATGGGCAGTGATTAGTGGCTTGCGCTCACTAATCACTGCCCATTATCTATACCCCGACCACTAGCCACTGACCACTATTATCACTACCTTTGTAGGGACTAAATAGATGCTGTAGATATATACCTGTGATGATACGACAGACCATATTCCGACTCGTGATGCTCTTGCTGTGCCTTGGCCTGAGCCACGAGCTGTACGCCCGTGGTGGGCGCTTCACCGTAGTGATAGACCCTGGGCACGGGGGCAAGGACCCTGGCGCCATCGGACACGGATACCGAGAGAAGGACGTCGTCCTAGCTATTGCCAAGAAGCTCGGCCAGCGCATTAAGGACGAGCACCCCAACGTGCGTGTCCTCTACACCCGAGAGCGGGACGTCTTCGTAGGTCTGCAGGCGCGTGCCGACTTCGCCAATAGGCACAAGGCCTCGCTCTTCATCAGCATTCACGCCAACAGCACCGGTAGCAGTGGTAGCGCCTCGGGTACCGAGACCTACGTACTCGGGCTTAGCAAGCAGAGCAACAACCTCAGCGTAGCCATGCGCGAGAATAAGGCGATGCTCCTCGAGGACAACTACCAGACCATATACAAGGGCTTCGACCCCAGCAGCGCCGAGAGCTATATCATGTTTGATGTGATGCAGGAGGCTTACCTACAGCGCAGCATTGATATGGCGACCTTCGTAGAGGCGCAGTACAAGCGCAAGGGCCTCCGTAGTCGTGGCGTACGTCAGGATGCCTTCTGGGTGCTGAGCCAGAGCGCTATGCCCAGCATCCTCACCGAGATAGGCTTCATCAGCAATAGACGTGATGCCGAGTATATGGGCAGTAGCAGCGGGCAGAGCGAGATAGCAGAGGCGCTGGCACGTGCCTTCAGCAAGTTCTACCTCGGGCGCGATGTCGAGGGGCGCGAGGCTAGTCAGGAGAGCCGAGAGACGGCCGAGGAGCTAGACGACAGCAGTACGAGGAGTAGTCAAGCCTCGGGGCGCAAGGGCGCAACCAGCGAGCGACAAGCCCGAGGCAAGAGCCTCTACCGCGTGCAGATTACGACGGATACCGAGCGTATCGACACACAGGACCGACGCTTCGCCCGTCTGGGTATGCCTGTACGCCGTGAGCGCCTAGGCAAGGTATGGGTCTACATGGTCGGGGGAACGAAGGACTTAGCCGAGGCACGTAGCCTAAGACGTAAGGTAAGCAAGTATTACAAGGATTGTTTTATCATCGAATACGTAGGCGGTAAGCGCTCGGGCAGAGTGTCTTAGGCGAATAAGCCTAGGCTCGCCCTTAAAAACTTTGCTCCGAATGCTTGCGTATGTCAAATACTTGTATTACCTTTGCAGTGCAAAAGAACGAAAGGGGCCTATAGCTCAGCTGGTTTAGAGCACCTGCCTTACAAGCAGGGGGTCATAGGTTCGAATCCTATTGGGCCCACCCGAGAAGCGAGTACCACACGGTGCTCGCTTCTTTGTTTTGTGGCCACTGACCACTGCGGGCTCTGCCCGCCCCACTATTATCACTACCTTTGCACTACTATGAGTAACATCCTATTAATTATCGACCCGCAGGTAGACTTCGTTAGCGGTAGTCTAGCCGTGCCAGAGGCGAGCCAGGCGATGCAGTGGCTAGCCCAATGGATGCTCGACCACAAGGACGAGTACGACGCTATCTATATCACCATGGACCAGCACCCCCTAGACCATTGTAGCTTCGTTCAGCAGGGCGGGCCCTGGCCTCCGCACTGCGTCCGCTATACCGTGGGCGCAGCCCTAGAGCCGGCCATAGCCCTAGCCGTGGCACAGCTACACGCACAGGGCAAAGGGCTCTGCCTCCTAGAGAAGGCCACGACAGCCGAGCGCGACGCCTACAGCGCCTTCGCCCAAGACATCCCCGAGCCACTCCTCGCTGCCGAGCGCATCTACCTAGCAGGACTAGCGGGCGACTACTGCGTCGCCACCAGTGAGGCTGACCTCCTCGTCGCCATCCCCCGCGAACGCATCCAACGGCTCGAGGAGGGTATCGCGTGGATAAACAAGCCCTAGGCTGACAAACAAATCTCCCCGCTCTGCGCTTATATCATATATGAAATACAAGATTATCGCTCTTGACGTAGACGGCACGCTCGTCAATAGCCAACTACAGCTTACCGAGGGCGTTCGCGAGGCCCTCATACGTGCCCAGCGTGATTACGGCATGCGTGTCATCATTGCCTCGGGGCGCCCTACACCTGGGCTACTACATCTGGCCGAGGCCCTAGAGCTCGCCAAATACAGCGGATATGTCCTCCCTTACAACGGCGGACTCGTCTACAATGCTCGGGCTATGAACACAGCCATCAGCCGTAATACCCTCCCCGAGGAAATCATTCCCGAACTCTACGACCTAGCACGAGAGCACAAGCTCAATATCCTCACCTATACAGACAGAGAGATTCTCACCGAGGACCCCGACGACCCATTCGTACACAAGGAGATGGCCCTCACCATAATGCCCGCACGCAGGGTACAGAGCTTCGTCGACGAAGTGCCTAGTGGCCTGCCCAAGTGCCTTATCGTCGGAGACCCCAAGGCCATCGAAGCCCTCGTACCCATCGCTCGACAGCGCTTCGCCGGACGTGTGGATGCCTTCACCAGCGACCCCGCCTTCCTAGAGCTCGTCCCCACAGGCATCAATAAGGGCGTAGCCCTACAGCGCCTCCTCGAGCGACTCGACTACGACCGCAGCGAACTGATAGCCGTGGGCGATAGCTACAACGACCTCGAGATGATACAATTCGCAGGCCTCGGAGTGGCTATGAGCAACGCCCGCGAAGCCATCAAGAGCTGTGCCGACTACGTCACCAAGAGCAACGACGAGGACGGCGTAGCGCATCTACTGCGCAAGCACGTCTTCGATGCCCGAGAGGAAGCCCCCTACACCGTCGAGCAGGTCAATGCACTATTCCCTGGCACGCTGATGGAGAACCTCGGCATCCTCTGCACAGACCTCGCCAAGGGCTACGTCGAGGGGACAATGCCCGTGGACCAGCGCACAGCACAGCCCCTAGGTATCATCCACGGCGGGGCGAACCTCGCCTTCGCCGAGACTCTGGCCGGACTCGGCTCGGTGATGCTCCTCGAGGAGGGCGAGATGCAGGTCGGCGCTCAGGTCAGTGGCAACCACGTAGCCAGTGCTATGGCAGGCGATGTGATGGTCGGCAAGGCCAGCATCATGCATCAGGGCCGTAGCACGCACGTCTGGAGCGTCGAGGTCTACTCACAGCGCTCGGGCAAGCTCATCCACACGGCACGTGTCCTCAATAGCATCATCAAAAAGCGCTAAGCCACGCCCCCCCGTATGCTCCAAACCCTAGTCCACTACGGATGCCATCTGATAGTACCGCTCCTATGGGGGCGAATCCTATGGGGGCGTCATCGTATGCGCACAGCCTATATCGTGATGCTCCTAACGATGCTCGTGGACCTGGACCATCTACTGGCGACGCCTATCTTCGACCCCAATAGGATGAGCATAGGCTTCCATCCCCTACACACGTATCCGATGATAGCCTTGTATGTAGTGGCCTGCTTCGTCCCTTACGAGCGCCTCGGCCTCGCATGGTGGTGGCGGGCCGTCGCTGTCGGTCTCAGCTGGCACATGCTCACCGACTGGCAGGATGGGATGCTGTGGTAGTGAGCAGTGGCTAGTGATCAGTGGGCAGTGGCTAGTGGCTAGTAGGCAGTGGGCGGTGGTCGGTGCTTGCTATGGCGGGCTTAAGCCCGCCACACTAGTACTAGTATTCCTAGTGGGCCTAGGGCTACTAGGGACACTAGTGATACTAGCCAGACTAGACCTAGCGTGCGCCAGCCACCGCCCAGGGGGCAGTTCTTGGTATGGCGGGCTTAAGCCCGCCATACTAGTACTAGTATTCTAGTGGGCCTAGGGCTACTAGGGACACTAGACCTAGCGTGCGCCAGCCACCGAACACTGCATACTAGCCACTGCATACTAGCCACTGCATACTAGCCACTGCATACTAGCCACTGCATACCGACCACCGACCACTATAAAACCCACCGATCGGCCACCTAGTAGATCGACGATCGTCCGCCTAATAGGCGGCCACTTGCCCGCCTAATAGGTCGCCAAATGCTCGCCTAATAGGCGGGCATTTTTCGTTTCTAGCGGACACATCACCACGGCACGATCAACGCCCCCTCCCTCAGAACGCCCTCAGTCTCCTCGATAGCCATCTAGTCTTGCTCGGCATGCTAGATACACTAGAGCAGCATGCCCACACAATAAAAGTCTAGAGCAGAATAGCTCAGTAGTCTAGGCCCTCCCATAGTCTCTATAGCCTTTGGATATTAGAAAAAACACAACGACTATCCGAATATTTACACAGACAATCCATAGGCAAAAAATAGCGCACACACTTAACGCAAGAACAATTCACAGAATAAAGGACACACAGCATATAGCATATTGAGAGAAAATCAGAGAGGACGTGCCTATCTGATGCTACCCGTGATGGACTCTGACCTCATCATCACAGAGCGCTACTCAGAGCTACAGGAGCCAAGCGTCGCTCAGCGTGCTGGTCTTATCGAGATTTACAACCCTACGCTACGCCCTATTGACGTCTCTCAGTACGGCTTCGTACGTGTAGCCGCTACAGGCATGGAGACGGCTAAGACAAGCAATGTCTTCAATGAGCAACAGGATAGGGCTATTATCGTCTTCGGAAAAGCCAAGCTCTATGCCTTCCCTCAGACCTCAGACCCC
>CAMBHQ010000005.1 GCA_945867245.1 uncultured Porphyromonas sp. | reverse complement strand
CTTCGTATATGGAGCTCTTATCCCTGTGAAGCAAAAGTAATTTAGCAGGCACTAGAGATTACGAGTGGCACTCAGTCTAAGGACTGGGTGCCACTTTTCCGTGCGCCAGCCACTGCCCACTGCATACTGCCCACTAGCCACTGCTCACTATAAATACCTATCTTTGTAGGCATAAAAGATATATCCTATATATGACTATCAACAGCCAACTACAGGCGGCTGTGGCCGAGGCTACCCTGAAGCTATATGGCACAGCTGCTACCAACGAACAGATACAGATACAGAAGTGTAAGCGCGAGTTCGAGGGACATCTCACCCTCGTGGCATTCCCCCTGCTGAAGCTCAGCCGTCAGAAGCCCGAAGAGACCGCCGAGGCCCTCGGCAAATACCTGCTGGAGCATTGCCCCATAGTGAGCGCTACACAGGTTGTCAAAGGCTTCCTCAATCTGACTATCGACAGCTCGGCCTGGCTAGCCCTCTTCGACGAAGTAAGCGCTACGCCCGACTACGGCCACCGTCAGGCCACCGAGGCCGACCCGCTGGTGATGATAGAGTATTCGTCCCCCAATACCAACAAGCCCCTGCACCTGGGCCACGTGCGCAACAACCTCCTCGGCTACAGCCTAGCCTGCATCCTAGAGGCTACGGGACAGCGTGTGGTCAAAACCAATATCGTCAATGACCGCGGCATACATATATGCAAGAGTATGCTCGCCTGGATGAAGTGGGGCGAGGGCGCTACGCCCGAGTCCACAGGCAAGAAGGGCGACCACCTGATTGGCGACTTCTACGTCCTCTTCGACAAGCATTACAAGGCCGAGCTAAACGAGCTCATCGCCGCAGGCAAGACCAAGGAAGAGGCCGAGGCTGCCTCAGCGCTGATGGCCGAGGCTCGCGAGCTACTGCGCAAGTGGGAGGAAGGCGACGAAGAGACCGTAGCCCTCTGGCGTCGGATGAATGAGTGGGTCTATGCTGGCTTCGACGAGACCTACAAGCGCATGGGCGTTAGCTTCGACAAGATTTACTACGAGAGCCAGACCTACCTCAATGGTAAGGAGGAGGTACTGCGTGGACTAGAGGCGGGTACCTTCGAGCGTGCCGAGGACGGCTCCGTATGGGCAGACCTCACGGCCGAAGGCCTCGACCGCAAGATACTACTGCGCAGCGATGGTACCTCGGTATATATCACGCAGGACATAGGCACGGCCAAGCTCCGCTACGACGACTATGCTATCGACAAGATGGTCTACGTCGTGGGCAACGAGCAGAACTACCACTTCCAGGTGCTGAGCCATGTGCTCGACAAGCTGGGCTTCGCCTTTGGGCGCGACCTCGTGCACTTTAGCTACGGCATGGTGGAGCTACCCAACGGCAAGATGAAAAGCCGTGAGGGCACTGTCGTAGATGCCGACGACCTGATGGACGAGATGCAGGCTACGGCCCGACAGATTGCCGACGAGGCAGGCAAGAATAAGGATATGAGCGAGGAGGAAGCAGCCGAAGTGGCTCGCCGTGTGGGCCTCGGTAGCCTGAAGTACTTTATCCTCAAGGTAGACCCACGCAAGAATATGGTCTTCGACCCACAGGAGTCTATCGACTTCAACGGCAATACCGGCTCATTCATCCAATACACCTATGCCCGTATCCGTTCGCTAGAGCGTAGGGCTGCCGCCGATGGCCACGACTATCGCCATAGTGCTAATGCCACGGCTATTGCGCTAGCGCCCAAGGAAGAGGAGCTCATCGCCCGCCTAGCCGAGTATGCCGAGGTCGTAGCCGAGGCCGGACGCAGCTACAGCCCTGCCGTCATTGCCAACTATGCCTACGAGCTGGTGAAGGAGTATAATCAGTTTTACCACGACTTCTCTATCCTCCGCGAGACGGACGAGGCCGTACGTGCCTTCCGTCTATCGCTGAGCCATGCCGTAGCAGGCACCCTACAGCGTGCTATGGGCCTACTAGGCATAGAGATGCCCGAGAGAATGTAATAATAGGCGGGCAGAGCCCGCAGTGATCAGTAAGCAGTGGTCAGTGGCTAGTGGCTGGCGCACGCTACCGACCACTGCATACTGGCCACTGCCCACTGCGGGCTCTGCCCGCCCCACTGCCCACTGATCACTAGCCACTAATAACCAACAAATATGTTTAGCGGAATTGTAGAGGAGTATGCCCACGTAGTGGCGCTCCGAGAGGAGGGAGATAACCTCCATATCACGATGCGTTGTAGCTTCGTAGACGAGCTCAAGATTGACCAGAGCATAGCGCACAATGGCGTATGCCTGACAGTGGTAGCCCTAGAGGGCGATACCTACACCGTTACGGCCATACGCGAGACGCTAGAGCGCAGTAACCTCGGCCTACTTCGTGTGGGCGACCTAGTGAACCTCGAGCGCAGTATGCTCCTAGGCGGACGCCTAGACGGCCATATCGTGCAGGGCCACGTAGACCAGACGGCACGTTGTACCGAGGTGCGCGAGGCCGAGGGTAGCTGGTACTATCGCTTCGAATACACGACGACGCCCGAGATGGTGCGTCAGGGCTACGTCACCGTAGAGAAAGGCTCTGTATGTGTCAATGGCTGTAGCCTGACGGTCTGCAACTCTACCTACGAGAGCTTCGAGGTAGCCATCATCCCTTACACGCACGACAATACGAACTTCTGTCGCATAGAGCCTGGCACGGTGGTGAACCTAGAGTTTGATATCATCGGCAAGTACTTCTGCAAGATGCAGGGCTATCAGGGCTAAAGAGCCGAGAGTCTCCATGGGTGAGAAGCGCTTAGATGTCAAACTACGCTTCGAGAAGTAATATATCTATGCTACCGAATAAAATCAACCAGTCAGAGCTACTGAATGCGATACGTGTACCGCTGATCTATCTGATTATCCTGATACACACGCATTACAACAAGGGGGCTATCCCCGAGATGAGTCAGGTCTCGGACTATAGCTTCTACTTCCTGACCGAGTGGCTCGGGGGCAAGGTGCTCTATGCCGCTGTGGCTTGCTTCTTCGTGCTCTCGGCCTACTACGCCTACAACAGAGTGCCTGACGAGGGCTGGTCTCAGGAGTATTATCTCAAGCTCTTGTCTAAGCGTATACCTACGCTATTGCTACCCTTTTTGATATGGGGCTTACTCTTTATCGGCGTCGTATTGGCCAAGAACGAGCTCTTCCATCTCCTGGGCCTATCCTACGATGTCTTTTACGGCAAGGTCAATTATCCGAGCCTCAATGTGCCTCTGTGGAACTGCGCCAATGGCTCTCTGTGGTATGTACGAGATCTGATGTGTCAGTTGCTGATATCTCCACTGTATTACTACCTTTTCCGCTATCTAAAGCATTGGGGCTTACTGCTCCTCATCGGCTATTATCTCACAGGCTGGGTGATACCCTTTACGGGCTTCACGCCTATGGCGATAACATTCTTTGGTATAGGAGCGTATCTAGGGCTTTATCGGCATGACATACCCGAGCTCTGCTGGCGTATGCGCTATCCCTCTCTGCTGATATTGCTGGTGCTGCCCACGATGGTGGTACTGCAGCTCGTAGAGGAGCCTTGGGCGGGTATGATGATACGCTTCTGTCAGATCTTCGGTGGCACTGTCTGCATTGTCAACCTCTTCAATTGGCTCTACTCACGCTATGCCACGCTATATAACTGGGCGGTGTATCTGGCGCCTGCTACCTTCTTTATCTATGTATCCAATGAGATATACATCCTGCCCTGGGTTAAGGGGCTTGTGGCACGTCTCCCTCTGATGGATACGCTGGGTATGCGCCTGCTGGGCTACTTCGCCACACCGGCTATCGTGATGGCTGTCTGCTATGTCTGGTATAGGCTTATGCAGCGCTATACGCCACGACTGCTGGCTTTCGCTACAGGGCGTACTCAGTCCTAGATAAGCGATGAGGCTCGTAAACATACTATTTCTGGCGCTATGCGCCCTAGGGCTACAGATAGCAGAGGCACAGCCCCTAGCCGACTATGATGGTCGGCTAGGGGCTGTATCGCTTCGTGTGGGTGCTCAGAGTCAGCGTCAGGCCGTACTGCGTCTAGGTAGTACGGAGCACCTGACGCTAGAGCTGGATATCCTCGGTAGCGAAGGCCCTCTACTCGGCTATCGCCTCAGACATACCGAGCCGGACGGACAGCCCTCGGCCATCGCTCCTATCGAAGCCCTCAGCGGCCTTAGCGAGCAGGATATGCCCCTAGGCGAGCTAGTACCGCAGCCCTCCTGTCCTTATTATCGCTATCGCCTAAGCCTGCCCAACGAGCAAGTGCAGTTTCGTCTCTCGGGACGCTACCTGCTCGAGGTCTTCCGGCTGGATAGCCCCGACGACATCCTGCTGAGCCTGCCGATATATGTGGCAGAGCGCCTAGTGCATACGGAGCTAAGGGCCTTGCCCGAGGCCTGGGGCAAGCCCTATGGCAGGCATCAAGGTGTGGAGCTTAGTCTGAGTCTCGGGGGCGAATTGCGCTCGGCACGACCAGGCGAGCTATGGGCCGAGCTATGGCAGAATGCTACTCGTGTGCAGGCGCCACAGCCTCTAGTGAAGCCCTCGGCAGTCGAAGGCTCTGTATGGCATTTCCGTGGGGCGCAGAGTGCCACCTTCTGGGGGGGGAGTGACTATCACGTCCTCGACCTCCGGAGCGAGGAGGGGGTAGGGGAGGGCATTGCCCATACGAAGCGCCACGAGGGTCTAGTAGAGCTGTATGCCGAGGTGCAGGAGGACAGGCGGGGCAAGCCCTATGTCTCTAGGCATAAGCCCGAGCTCTGGCAGGCTACGACCAGCACATACAGCCCCGAGGGGGCGTACAGGCTACTGCACTTCGCCCTGCGAGCGCCCGAGCTAACACAGGGCGCTTATATCCTCGATAGCCCCGCCCTCGACCATCTACCTCTAGAGGCGCGTAGGCTGCGCTACGATGCTACGGAGCGCCTGTATCGCCTCAGCTTGCCTCTGAAACAGGGCTTACTAAGCTATAGGTATGTCTACCTACCAGCAGAGGGCTCCGAGGTCGATTCTGAGCCTCTAGAGGGCAGTTATACCGAGACGCAGAACGTCTACACAGCCCTCGTCTATTATCGTCCGCCTAGCGCCCGCTACACACGGCTAGTGGGCGGGCAGAGCCCGCAGTGATCAGTGGCTAGTATGCAGTGGCTAGTGGTCGGTGGCGGGCTAGTAGTCCTAGTAATACTAGCCACTGACCACCGACCACTGACCACCGACCACCGACCACTGCCCACCGACCACTGCTAGATACGCTTCAGTAGGCTATGTATAAGCCACGAGGAGAGTATGGTGCAGGCAAAGACCAGGGCAACGTACAGGCCATCATGGGCTATCGGGCTACGTAGGAATCTAATCCAAATACCATGGAGTAGATATAGCTCGAAGGAAATCATAGACAGGAACATTAGTCCCGAGGCTATTCGCCCAGAGATGGGGTGTAGCTGCTGGAGACTCTTACCCTCGGCAGTACGTAGCTCGGCATAGAGTCCATCGAGCCAGGCATTATAGCCACTCAGGCGCAGGAATATCAGTGCGAGTAGGGGAATGACTACGAAGGCGAGAGGAATCATCAGCTCCCAGGGAAGTAGGCGCAGGCCGATAACCATCGCAATCATGAGCAAGATGGCCCACCAGCGACTTAGGTAGGGATATAGTACCTCTTGATAGGTACCCAGCATTAGGCCCGAGACGAATGCCAGCGTTGTTGCCCACCAAGCACGTTCGTATCCGAGGACGTAAGGAATAGCCATCAGCACAATCGAGCCTACTAAGGAGGCTATCAGCGCCGGTCCTCTGCGTAGCCCGAGAAGGCCATAGACGAGGTAAAACAGGATATACAAGGCCAGCAGGACGAAGATGAACCAAGCGTTGGGCATAGGGGTCTCACCATGACGTAGTAAGCTCCATAGGCTATCTAGTCCGGGGATATGGCCTTGGCTCCAGTACATCAGGGCGAAGTATAGAATTTGGGCCAATAGATAGGGCTTCAGGATACCCCATAGTCGTCTACGTACGAAGCCTGCGAAGGGGTCTTTCCCCTGCTCTAGAGCTCGCTGATAGCCCTGTATAAGACCATAGCCAGAGGTGAAGAGGAACATCGCTACGATACTCCCAGCTAGGGTGTTGGCGATCCTGAAGACGAGCATATCGCTGAATACATAGTACAGGTGCGATAGAATAATTACGAGCTGCATTACGCCTCTGAGGGAATTGCTGACCTCGAGCGAGAATATCTTCATCGTTAGATTTGTTTACAGTTTTGTATCCGGGATTTGTCTGCCTCCTGTCAGCACTGCCAGTAGAGCTGGTACGTAGCGCCGCAGCAGATAATAGATGCCAAGGCAAATCAGTGTCGTGGCGATGCCACAGACCAAGAAGCCGACGATACCGCCCCAGCCATACTGCCAGAGCCCTAGGCGTGGCAGTACGCCCTTGACGGTCTCTAGGATGATGACTTCGTGCGCCACATAGACGAAAAAAACAGAGGCATTGAGTCTGAGCATAGCCTCTATCCAATCTCTGCGATGGTCGTAGACGTAGCCCCCTAATGCGATGATAGCAAAGATTGTTAGGATGATGCCTGGCAATTGAAAATAAGACGAATAGAAAGGATAGTGAGCCAGGAAGGGCAATACGAGTAGAGTGGGTATTGTCATCCAGAGTAGAGGGCGCTGATAGTGCTGAGCAAAGGCCACGATAGAACGTCTGTGGATGGCAAATAGCAAGCCTATCGAGTAGAATGTTAGGGCGATGGCGAAGAACCCGATTTGGAAGACAAAAAAGAGTGGAGGGATAATTACAGCGTAGGGGAAGCGTCTTAGAATGAGGTACAGCAGGGGCGAGCACAGCAACATTACCATTAGGTCCCTTACATACCACAGAGGCATATTAGCTGGTCCATCCCAGAAAATCTGCTTGAGGTAGCCAAGCGATAGCTCGGGAAGCACCGGAGCAAATTCGGGAGATATAAGTACTGAGGCAAGATATGCCTTGAGCCAGCTGCCTAGGATAATGAGTATATTCCAAATCAAGTAGGGTATTAGTAGGGTCTTGACTTTCTTTTTTAGTTCACTGCTATAGCCCTCTAGGCTGAGCCAGCGCTCAGGTGCTTTGGCGAAGGCGTAATAGCCCGAGAAGACAAAAAAGCAGGGCACACAGGCTGCTCCCAAGACGTAAGAGATTAGTCTAGATATATAGATAAATAGAGCATGTCCGTCGGCTAAAGGGTAGTCCCACATGGGTAGCTCTGCCGTGTTTATGGGGACGTGAATAAACACAACTAGTATTATTAGGGGGAAGCGTAGGGCGTTGATTACGTCCGACTGTTTCTGCATATCTGTAGCTGTCATTAGTAGAGCGATTATTACGTGGAGCAAAGTTAGCGATTATTCGTGTTCGGTGGCTAGTGTTCGGTGGCTAGTGGGCCTAGTGAGACTAGGGCAACTAGGGTAGCTAGCCAGACTAGCCCCCGCGTGTGCCAGCCACTGACCGCCTAATAGGCGGCCAAGTGGCGACTCGGTAGGCGGACGATCGTCCACCTAGTAGGCGGCCAAGTGGCGACCTATCTGCCCACCACCCACTGCCCACTGCATACTGCCCACCGCCCACTATTTGCATATATCAAATATTAGTATTACCTTTGCAGACGCAAGGGTTAGGTAATAGCCCTCGCGCAAGTGATGGTGGTTGTAGTTCAGTGGTAGAGCACCTGATTGTGGTTCAGGGTGTCGCGGGTTCGAATCCCGTCTTCCACCCCACCGAATAAGGCTGTCTCGATAAGAGGCAGCCTTATTCTTTTTTGTAAGGATTAAATAGTAACGTATATATCCAATGGCATTACAATGCGGTATCGTCGGCTTGCCCAACGTCGGCAAGTCCACACTTTTCAACTGTTTGTCCAACGCCAAGGCGCAGTCGGCAAACTTCCCCTTCTGTACTATCGAGCCTAATGTGGGCGTTATCACCGTTCCGGATGAGCGCCTCAATCAGCTCGCCGAGATTATCAACCCACAGCGCATCGTCCCCACGACGGTAGAGATAGTAGACATCGCAGGCCTTGTCAAGGGCGCTAGCCAGGGCGAAGGGCTAGGGAATAAGTTCCTCGGCAACATCCGCGAGACGGACGCTATCCTGCACGTGCTGCGCTGCTTCGATGACGACAATATCACCCACGTAGATGGCACTGTAGACCCAGTGCGTGATAAGGAGATAATAGACACCGAGCTACAGCTCAAGGACTTAGAGACCGTAGAGCAGCGTATCAGCCGTGTGGCCAAGCAGGCACAGACGGGCGGCGACAAGGTGGCTAAGCAGACCTACGATGTATTGCTCCGCTACAAAGAGGCCCTCGAGCAGGGGCTCAATGCCCGCACGGTACAGTTCGATACCAAGGACGAGCAGAAGATTGCCCGCGAGCTATATCTGCTGACCAGTAAGCCCGTGCTCTACGTCTGCAACGTCGATGAGGCTAGCGCCACGACAGGCAATAAGCACGTAGAGGCCGTACGCGCAGCTGTAGAGGCCGAGGGGGCTGATATCCTCGTCGTAGCGGCTAAGATAGAGAGCGAGATAGCCGAGCTAGATACCTACGAAGAGCGTCAGATGTTCCTCAGCGAGATTGGCCTAGAGGAGAGTGGGGTAGCACGCCTGATCAAGGCGGCCTATGCACTGCTCGGGCTAGAGACCTACTTCACGGCAGGTGTGCAGGAGGTACGTGCCTGGACCTACCCACGTGGCAGCAAGGCGCCTCAGTGTGCAGGCGTGATCCATACAGACTTCGAGAAGGGCTTCATCCGTGCCGAGGTTATCAAGCTGGCGGACTTCCTCCACTATCGTGGTGAGCAGGGCGTCAAGGAGGCCGGCAAGATGGCCGTCGAGGGCAAGGAGTACGTCGTGCAGGATGGCGATATCATGCACTTCCGCTTTAATGTGTAGCTAGTGGCTAGTGGTCGGTGGTCAGTGATCAGTGGTCAGTGGCTGGCGCATGCTAGGTCTAGTATTACTAGGCTCACTAGTCTCACTAGGCCCACTAGTACTAGCGTGGCGGGCTTAAGCCCGCCCACTGACAACTGATCACTGGCCACTGCATACTAGCCACTGCCCACTGATCACTGATCACTAGCAACCGTTCCACGTGAAACAATTGAAACAATTACTCTTGACTAGCCTGGCGGCATTGCCGATGATGTTAGGCGCACAGACGCAGATTAAGTTACAGGATTGGCGCTATGCCGAGGCCGACAGTTCGGATTGGCGGCCCTTCGTCGTGCCTGGTGTGATACAGGACTTCCTCCAGAGGGAGGGCCGACTGCCCGACCCGCACTACCGTACGAATGAGCGCCTGGTACAGTGGCCGAGCGAGCGGGATTGGATTTGTCGGGCGAGCTTCGAGCTTCCCGAGATGCGCCGGCTAACGAGTGGCGAGGCCTTCGTGCTGCACCTCGATGGTGTGGATACCTATTCCGAAGTGTACCTCAATGGTCAGCGGGTAGGGGAGACGGAGAATATGTTCGTCGGCTATCGCTTCGATGTAACGGGCTTGGTACAGCGTGGGATGAATAGGCTCGAGATACGCCTGCGCTCGCCCCTTAGGATGGCACAGCCCCTTCAGGCGAAGGCGGGCTTCAATTATCCCGCGGACAACGACCACGCCGAGGTTAAATACAGCCCCTTCACACGCAAGGCCCCCTTCCACTACGGCTGGGACTGGGGTATGCGCCTTGTTACGATGGGCATACATCGCCCTGTGCGCCTGCTATATTATGCCGATAAGGGCTACGAGCTGGAGGACTTCAATGTCGCTACGGATATCCGCTGGCAGGGCTTGGAGGCGCAGTCTGCGACCTTGCGTGTAGATGCTCGCTTCGCTTCGTCTCGGCTCAGCTATGACCTCGAGCTGGCGGATGATAAGGGTAACATTGTTTCACGTGTAACCAATCAGCGCTCCGATGCTACGGCTACGCTAGAGGTCTCTGAGCCTCAGTTATGGACGGTACGCAGCTGGGGCCAACCATATCTCTATACCCTGCGTATCTATCCAGGCGGTCGGGGGCAGTCGGGCGTTCAACCTATCGAAAGGCGCATAGGCATACGCGAGCTCAAGCTCGTCCATAAGCCCAATCAGCCCGTCGGGCAATCATCCTTTTACTTCGAACTCAACAAGCGTCCACTCTATGCCAAGGGCGTGAATTATATCCCCGACGAGCATGTATATACCCGTATGACGCCCGAGCGCTATCGCAGTCTGATGTCCTCGGTCTACCATGCTAATATGAATATGATACGTGTGTGGGGCGGAGGAGTCTACGAGGACGAAGCCTTCTACCGCGAGGCGGACGAGTGGGGCATACTCGTGTGGCAGGACTTTATGTTTGCTTGCACGGCCTATCCTGCCGATAGCGCCTTCCTGGCGAACGTCCGCCGCGAGGCCCAGTATCAGATACGTCGCCTGCGCCATCACCCCTCTATAGCCCTCTGGTGTGGCAACAATGAGGTCGAGGAGGCCATCAAGTACTGGGGCTGGCAGAGCCGTTTCTCGGCCGAGCATTACGCCCGTATGCAGGCGGACTACGACCCACTCTTCCGTGGTGTGCTGGCCGAGGAGGTCGCCCGCCTAGACCCCGAGCGACAATATATTCACAGCTCGCCCACCTCGGCCAACTGGGGGCGTCCCAAGACCTGGCTAGAGGGCGACAGCCATTACTGGGGCTTGTGGTATGGGCAGGAGCCTTTCGAGACCTTCGATGACAAGCGCTTCGCCTTCGTAAGCGAGTACGGCTTCCAGTCCTTCCCTGACGTCTACAGCCTAAAGCGCTTCGCCCTAGAGGGGGATATGAGCCTCGAGAGCGAGGTGATGCGTCAGCATCAGAAGGCCTCTACCGGCAATAAGCTCATTCGTAAGTATATGGAGCGGGAGTATCAGGTGCCCGAGGACTTCGAGCGCTTTGTCTACCTCGGTCTAGTGATGCAGGCGCGGGGTATGGAGCATGCTACACGTATGCTGCGCTACCACCGCCCTACGACGATGGGGGCGCTCGTATGGCAACTCAACGACTCCTGGCCCTCGGTCTCGTGGAGCGCCATAGACTATTACGGCGAGCAGAAGCCCCTGTATCACACGCTTCGTCGGGCCTTTGCAGACGTGGCTATCCTGCCCCTTAGACAGGGTAATAAGCTCACGGTGCGTGTGGCCAATGATAGGCTAGGGGCGCTCGTAAAGCCACGGCTAACGCTGCGCCTAATGAGCTTCGATGGGCGGGAACTACGTAGCTATCCCGATGCCAAACTCGCCCGCCTAGAGGGCAATAGCACAGAGACGATAGCCGAGTACGAGCTATCCGAGGCGGCGGAGCCACAAGATAGCTATTATCAGCTACAGCTGTATGCCGAGTCCGATGGGCGTGAACGTTCGAAGGCAGCCTACAAGCTCTATCCCCACAAGCCGAAGGATATGCTGCTGCCACGCCCCGACTTCGATGTAACAATGGACGCAGACTGCTTCGGTACTTTGCGCTTAAGGGTACGGGCGAAGACTTTCATCAAAGACCTCTACGTAGCGCATAAGTATCAGCGAGGGCTCCGATATCAGAGCAATCTAGTGGACCTCGCCCCTGGCGATGTCGGGATAATTGCCATTGACTGCCCCGAGGGCGTGGACGTGTATAGTTTGCGTCTCGAGGACTTCGTCTGGCGGAGTCTGGGGGAGGGCGGGCAGAGCCCGCAGTGATCAGTATGCAGTGGTCGGTGGTCAGTGACCAGTTGCTGGCGCACGCTACTAGCCACTGTCCACTGCCCACTAGCCACTGATCACTAGCCACTGACCACTAATCACTAATTATATGAGTAGTATACCTTTTGATTTGCGCCAGATACGAGCCTTTGTGCTGGATATGGATGGCGTAGTAAGTGCCACGGTAAGCCCTGTAGACCCCTCGGGGATGCCGATGCGCACCGTGAACGTTAAGGACGGCTATGCGATGCAGTATGCCGTTAAGCAGGGCTTTACGCTGGCCGTTATCTCGGGTGGCGAGAGCCTAGCGATGCGCTACCGCTTCGAGAACCTCGGCGTGCAGCATATATATATGCGTGCCAAGGACAAGGTAGCCCGTTTAGAGGAACTGATAGAGGCTACGGGCATTCCTGCCGAGGCTATGGCCTATATCGGGGACGATGTGCCCGATGTGCCCGTGATGCGTCGTGTAGGGCTAGCGGTAGCCCCTGCCGATGCCGTACCAGAGGTCAAGGCCGTAGCGCACTATATATCGCCCTACGATGGCGGATATGGCGTGGTACGCGACCTTATTGAGCAGACGATGAAGGCGCAGGGTGTTTGGGGTGATAGCGAGGGCTTCGGATGGTAACACGTGAAACCCTAGAGGCTCTACAGGCGCAGTTCCCCTTAGGGCCCGATAGCCTAGACCCGCTGACGATTATCGACCGCTATTACCCCGAGGGGACGGAGCGCAGGGCTATCCTCATCGCCCATGGCGTGGATGTGGCTACGCTGGCACTGGAGCTTGCCGAGGCGCATCCCGAGCTAGCTATCGACCGTCGCTTCGTCTACGAGGCGGCCATGCTACACGATATAGGTATCTACCTCACCGATGCCGAGGGGATAGACTGCCACGGCAGCGAGCCTTATATCCGCCACGGCTATCTAGGGGCGGAGCTACTACGTAGCCTAGGCTTGCCACGGCATGCCCATGTGGCGGAGCGCCATACGGGGGCAGGGCTCACGATGCAGGAGCTACGGGATAAGGGTGTAGACCTACCCGAGGGTGTGTATATGCCCGAGACGGTCGAGGAGCGACTGATCTGTTATGCGGATAAGTTCTACTCCAAGACACGCCTCGGTAGGCGCAAGGAGCTCGACAAGGTACGTCTGTCTCTACTGCGCCACGGCCCTGCTAGCCTAGAGCGCTTCGATGCGCTAGCGTCGGAGTTCGGGGGCGGGCAGAGCTAGCGTGGCTAGTGTACTAGAGCAGCCCTGACAAGGCTAGTGGCTCCCCGAGCCTAGCGCCGAGGGTGAGTACCTCTAGGCTCTAGCAGGTAGCTGCTAGGAAGAAGTGTCCGAGGAGAGCATATTCCTCACGGACACTTTTTCGTATCTTTACAGGCGTTAAAGAGATGTAGAGTTTTGAATAATTATATATGAGTATAAATATGTTGCGCCCCTTGATTTCGGTGATTGTGCCGATATATAATGTAGAGGCGTATCTACCTCAGTGCCTCGATAGTATCGTCGGGCAGACTTATCCCCATCTGGAGATAATCCTCGTTAATGATGGTTCGCCCGACAATAGTCTTGCTATCTGCGAGGACTATGCCTCTAGGGATGAGCGTATACGGGTGGTGAGTCGGCCCAATGGCGGGCTCTCGGCAGCACGCAATACCGGGCTGGAGTTGGTTACAGGTCAGTATGTGAGCTTCGTCGATAGTGATGACTGGCTAGAGCTAGACACCTACGAGCGCTGTGTGGAGGCTCTAGCTAAGTATCCAGATCTTGACGTGCTGAGCTTCGGTTATTGCTATGAGCGTGCTACGGGTACCGAGCTGGTAGAGCGTTCCGAGCGTCTCTATCAGGGTAGGGAGTATTTCCAGGAGTATGCACTCGACAATGCTCGGAGTGCCATAGTTTGTAATAAGATATATAGAGCCTCGTTGTTGAGAACTCTGCGCTTCGAGGAGGGCCTACTGCACGAGGACGAGTACTTCTCGCTATCTCTGTACGCTATGCATCCTCAGCTGTTGCTGTATGAGTTGTCTCATATAGGCTATCATTATCGCCTAGGTAGAGAGGGCTCTATCACCTATCGACGAGGGGAACGCAACTGCAGAGACCTTATAACGGGCTATGGGCTTGTGTTGGATCGCTTCATTCATGAGGGAGGGGAGGTCTTGTCTTTGGTACGTTCTCGCATCTTGCGTACTATGATCTACATTCATACTAAAGAGATGACTATAGCAGAGTACCGTCCGATTGTGGAGCGCTATTACGCAGAGCTATTCCCTCGGCTACGGGGAGAGCTCCCAAGGACCAATTTGCAGGAGCGTCTGCAGAATAGCTTATATCTGCGCTTCCCTGAGTGCTATGTAGGCAGATGGGGAGGCTACTTAAAATTGATAGTATCCATTGTCGTAGCTATTGACCGGCGTTTCTTGGGGGGACGGTTAGCATGAGCAAACAAACGAATATATCTAGACTCCTAGGGGCGTATTATCTCTCGTAGGGGTAGCGATGCTCGGCACAGGCTGCCGATAGTATGGCACTCTACTGCGATGGGGTACGTACGTCTGTGGCTTATCCGCTCCTAGTGTGGTCGGTGGGGCGGGCAGAGCCCGCAGTGGTCAGTTGCTGGCGCACGCCACTGGCCACTGCATACTGGCCACTAGCCACTAGCCACTGCATACTAATTACTATCTTTGTAGCAGTTAATGTAAAGAATACAAACAATGTCCTCAAAAGCGCAAAATGAATTAGCACAGGAGGCTATGGTCTCCGTTATTGTTCCGGTCTATAACGTAGCCCCATATCTTCCCGAGTGTATCGAGAGCATTCTCGGGCAAACATATCACAATCTAGAACTCATTCTGATCAATGATGGCTCTACCGACGAGAGTGGTGCTATCTGCGATGCTTATGCCGAGCGGGATAGTCGTGTGCGTGTCGTCCATAAGGCCAACGAAGGGGTATCAGCTACTCGTAATATGGGCTTAGATCTAGCTAGGGGCGAATATATATCCTTCGTAGACCCTGATGATACTATCGAACTGGATACCTATGAAGTCTGCCTAGAGACCTATAGGCAGTATCCTGAGGCGCATGTATTGCACTTTGATTTCAGGCCCTTTAGCCCTGATGGGACAGCCGATGATTGGATCGTTGTTAAATCCCCCAAGGAAGACTTGTTGCTTCGTGGGGTCGAGACTCTGCGCTTTGCTACTCTATCACCTATGTATTACGGTTCTGCTTGTGTATATCTATACAGGCGAGAGTATATTGGGGATATACGCTTCAAATTAGGTGCACGTATGGGAGAAGATTTGTTATTCAATCTCACATGTATGTTGCGCCCCAACAAGCTATGGCGGGAGGGGCCTACGATGATCAGGGTAAGTAGAGCCTTTTATAATTATAGATTGTTTCGTGAGGGGTCTGCTACTACATCTCCGGATATCAAATGGTTCTATGATATGTTTGATAACTTCGTCGAGCTAACGCGTAGTCTGGCTGCGGAGGGCTCTCCGAATACGGCTTATGCCTGTGCCTACTTACTAAAAGAGATTATCGCTAAAGTCTCGGCCTATACTTTGCCTGAGAATGAGGGCTGGCCACAGGCTGTGTGTAGTGCTACAGGCAAGCAAGGGCGCATAGCCTTACTGGCTCCCTGGGTAAAGGCCGTCAGTGTCTACCCCCTGCCACGGCATATAGCCTATCTTGACTACTATCTGTATCGCCTCTCGCCCACGCTCCTTCTTCGTAAGCTCCATATTATCGAGGCTATCGCTAGGAGGCTCGGTATTTCTTTGACGTGAACAGTGGCTAGTGCATGCCACGAGGCGCTGACAGCCCACCGCTCACTGAGCGGTGGGCTTTTTGTTTGCCTAGTAGGTGGACCTTTGGCCGCCTACTAGGCAGAGGAGTGGCCACCTAATAGGTGGACAAATGCCCGCCTATTAGGCGGGGGATAGTGGGTGTGCTAGAGCTAGTGTCCCGAGTCTGTCTAGTGCCCCTAGTATGCCTAGTGAGCCAAGTATCCCGAGAAGTACTGACCACTATGAACGCTATTGGGATAGTTGGCGAGAGGGGCGTTGTACCTTTGTAATGTCGAGAGGGAGATAAGGCTACAGGCAGAGTCTAGGCGCCTAGACCGAGCGCAGTGGCCGAGAGGTACGGACAGCTGACGTGCCAAGCCCCAGACTCGACACGAATAGTTTATTAACCCTTATATTAATTGTATTAGTTATGTTGATTTTTAATGTTGCAAGCCGCAAGGCAAGTATTGGTAAGAAGAAGGGGCAGACGCTCTACTTCGCTAAGGCCGTAGCAGGTGGCCGTCTGACCGCCTCTGCTGTGGAGGACTATATCGCCGATAAGACCACGCTGACCCGTGGCGACGTGCGCCATGCTATCACTAGTCTGGCCGAGGTGGTGCGCTGGGCACTCTCGGAGGGTCTAGCGGTAGACCTAGCAGACCTGGGGAGCTTCAAAGTAGAGGCCTCCAGTAAGATGGTAGACCGCATGGAGGACGTCAATGCGGCTATTGTCAAGCAGCCCAAGGTGCGCTTCTTCCCACGTCGGGCGATGGTGCAGTATGCGCAGCGTGTAGCCATCTCTGTGCGCGTAGGGCAGGAGGCTATCCCTAGCGCTCCGAGCAGCCCAGACAAGGCTAGTGGCTCCGAGCCTAGTGCCGAGGGTGAGTACCTCTAGGCTCTAGCAGGTAGTTACTAGGTAAAAGTGTCCGAGGAGAGCATATCCCCTCGGACACTTTTTCGTATCTTTACAGGCAGAACAAGTTATAGATATGGTATTACTTTATTGCACGACATTGTTGCAGACTCTTGTCGCTGAGCGAATTGTTGAGCGTTATCCAGATGAGCAGTATTATCTTTATTTCGGATCACCGAGAGAGAATAATGAGCGCTATCGCCTTTATTACGATCGTCTGAGGGCTCGCTGTCGCTACAGTGTGTTTGAGGAGGAGCGCGAGGTGGTCTATGGTCTTAAGGGTACGTTACAGCGTTGGGGGCGACTTCTATATCTGGCGGGGCATCTCCGCCTTTTGGGGGTACATCGTGTATATGTAGCCTCTATCGATGACGTTCGTGTGCAGATATTGATGGGCCTCTTACCTAGGAGTATAGAGTTTCAGACTTTCGATGATGGCACGCTTAATCTCAATCCCGAGGCTTGGGAGCATTTCTTTGCCCTCGAGGGCTGGCCTTTCTCCATTCCTCGGCTGATACGCCACTATTTCCCTACTGGACGGGAGTTGTTCCATCGGAGCCAAATGCACTATACGATATTTAGGGCGAAGAATGTATTCTGCAATACTCAATATCTCTCTTTGTTTGAAAATGCAGGCAAAATGTCGGATTTGTCTGTTGGAGGGGGTAATGATAAGGTTGTTAACATTTTTGTGGGTCAACACGTCTACGACCCGTACCATCTGGAGCAGGGGCGTAGATTGATAAATGCGCTAGTCCAGCACTTCCACAT
>CAMBHQ010000004.1 GCA_945867245.1 uncultured Porphyromonas sp. | reverse complement strand
GCCCGCCCCACTGACCACCGACCACTAGCCACTGACCACTGCGGGCTCTGCCCGCCCCACCGACCACCACCGACTATATGCGCACTACTATAATAAGCACTATCGCTCGACGCTTCTTCGGCCACAAGCTACGCTCGTGGGGGATGCTCGTCCTACTGGGGATATATATCCTTAGCCTCGTAGGGCTCGGCATCTCGCGCTGGCATAGCTATCAGCATCAGGCCGAGAGCCGACACGAGCATCAGGAGCGCGACCGCCAGAGCTGGGAGCAGAACCCCGACAAGCACCCGCACCGCATGGCCCACTTCGGCGCCTTCGCCTTCCGTCTGCCCCATCCGCTAAGCACCTTCGACAACGGGCTAGAGAGTTACACGGGAAACGTCGTCTTCCTAGAGGCCCACAAGCAGAATACGGCCAACTTCTCCGAAGCGAGCCTCTCTACGGGTCTAATACGCTTCGGCGACTTGCACCCGTCTATGCTCCTTATCCTGATACTGCCACTCCTCATCTTCTTTATCGGCTTCGATGCCGTCAGTCGCGAGCGTGAGCGTCGCATACTACGTCTGATGTATATGCAGGGGGTAGAGCTACGCGAGTTGGTCTACGGCAAGACCCTCGGGCTGATGATGCTGGCGGGGCTTTTCGCCCTGCCTACGCTCGCCCTCCTATGGGCTACGCTCGCCCTCGAGGTGCCCGACCTCGGGCAGGAGACACTACTGCGTATCTGCCTGCTGACCATTCTGTACCTCGTCTTCCTGCTTATCCTCTGTCTGGGCACGGTACTCGTCTCCGCCTGGAGTCGCAGCAGCACACAGGCACTGCTCACGCTACTTGGATGCTGGCTCCTCCTCTTCGTCGTCCTGCCCAAGGCAAGCCAAAGCCTAGGCTACGCCCTATGGCCCAATAAGACGAAGATTGCCCAGATGGCAGCTATCGAGCACGAGATACTACAGATAGGCGACAGCCACAACCCCAACGACCCCTACTTCCGTGGCGTGCGAGACTCGCTACTGCGTGCCTATGGTGTGGACTCGGTACAGCAGCTACCCTTCAACTTCGCAGGCTATGTGATGGGGCTAGGCGAACGCCTCACCGCTGGCATCCACAGCAAGTATCAGGCCGAGCTCAGCGAACGCTATATACAGCAGAATAAGCTCAGCCAATGGCTCTCGCTCATAGACCCCTACCTAGCTATACGCGACCTCTCTATGAGCCTATCGGGGACCGACTACGCCACCTACAACGACTTCTTATTACAAGCCGAGGACTACCGCTATCGCCTGGCTACACACATGGCCAAGCTACAGGAGCAGTATGTCAATCCCCAGTGGACAGGCGGGAGCGAGGGCAAGCGCAATGCCATCAGCAGGGAGGAGTTCCGTCGCTTCCCGCCCTTTGCCTACCGCTATCCTAGCGTGGGGCAGAGCCTCGGCGGGCAGGCCCTACCACTCATCTCGCTGGCGCTCATGCTACTGCTACTCGTGGGCATCAGCTATCGTACCTCAGCCCTAATACCTATCCGCTAATGATTTACGCCCCATTACTCCGCCTATTTACACGGCAGCGTATCACCCTGCTCGCCTTTGTCCTCCTCATAGGGCTAGGCCTCAGCGCTATATTCGTGGGCCGTGGACACCTAGAGAGCAAGCGTGCGAGCGAGACCGAGGTTGCCGCCATGCAGACACGGCATATAGAGGCACAGACCGCCTACCACCCAGACGACCTCGGGCTAGTACTGTACTATCTGCGCTTCGCCTTTATCCATCCGCTCAATCCGCTCTCTGGCCTCAGCATCGGGCAGACGGACCTCAATAACAGCATACAGCACCTCACCATCCTAGCCCTAGAGGGACAGAAGTACGACACCGACCTTGTCAGCCCGAGCCGACAGCAAGTGGGGCATCTAGACCTGAGCTTCGTGCTGGTCTTCCTCTTCCCGCTGGTCATCATTGCCCTCGGCTTCAACCTCTGGCACGAGGAGGTAGAGCGTGGCACTTGGCGTATCATCAGGGTACAGGGACGCTCGCCCCTGGGCTTCCTACTGGCTAAGCTCGCTATACGTGTAGGCGTGGTCCTCTCGGCCCTCGTACTGCTCTTCGGCGTGGCCATCCTCGTCCTAGCTCTGCCGATAGAGGGGCGCCTACTGGTGATGTTTGGCATGGCCGTGGGCTATATCCTGTTTTGGTTTGCCCTTAGCCTCCTCGTCGTTAGCTGGGGGCGTACGAGCAGTGTCAATGCCGTGGTATTGCTCTCGCTGTGGCTTGTCCTCTGTATCCTACTGCCCGTAGGGATAAATAACTACCTCAGCTCTAGGTACCCTATAGATGATGCGCTCTCGCTCACGATCAAGCAGAGAGACGAATATCACAAGCGCTGGGATACCGACAAGCAGGAGACGATGCGTCGCTTCGTGGCCTGCTACCCCGAGCTAAGCCAGTACAGCGTACCCGACTCGGGCTTTACCTGGGGTTGGTACTACGCCATGCAGCATATGGGCGACCTAGAGAGTAGGCAGGAGCAGGCCGCTATGCTCAGTAAGGTGCGCGCCCGAGAGGCTATGGCAGCACGCATAGCACTGCTATTACCGCCCGTAGGCCTACAGCTGGGAATGAACGAGCTAGCGGGTAGCGACCTCAACGCCCATCTGGACTTCCTAGAGGCTACGGCCCGCTTTCACGAGGCGAAGCGACGGGCTTTTTATCCGGCAATCTTCGAGGAGCGCCCTGCCACCTCGGTAGACTGGAGTCGCTATGCCACGCCCGAGCGCTACACGCCCAGACGGGACTATCGTGTGTGGTCGCTCTTGGCCCCGCTATATCTGATGGCGCTAGCGCTCTTTGCCCTGGCCCTGCCTAAGCTACGACAGCTGTAGGCAGTGGCTAGTGGGCTAGTGGTCGGTGGGCAGTGGCTAGCATTCCTAGGATCACTAGGGATACTAGGCACACTAGACTCACTAGGATCACTAGGGATACTATCGATACGAAATAACAATAAACAAACCCAAAAAAGCTAATACGTCGCTTCACATATTTTATAGATCGCATCCAATGAACTACCTTTGTCGCCGCTTAGGGGGTGAGGTAAGCTTTAGCTGTAGTCTCAATAGGACCAAGCAGAAAATCCTCCTGCCCCCTAGAACAAGCACCTATCGGATAAAAAGAATTGAATAAAAATAACTAAGAGATGCTCGTAAAGAAAGCTTACATGCCCCCAAGTATAGAGAGACTTGGGGCCGTTTCCCCCAGACAAAGTCTACTCTCCAGCTCATCGCTCGGTGGAGATTTTCTAGACTTTGAAGACAGTGGTATGCCAGTAGAAGATTGGACAGTAGAGACAGTATAATGAAGACGACAGGATACAAAATCGTAGCCCTAGGGATGGGGCTACTATGCCTACTAGCGACGAGCTGTAGCAAAGACAGCGCTAGCCCGCTAAACGAAGAGGCCAAGCAAGAGCAGACGCAGGAGAAGTCTATTCAGATTGGCTTCGGTGCTGAGCAGGTCGAGTTTCAGGAGGACGCAGAGTATGCTCGTGCCCTAGGTTATACCTTCGGGACGGATGAGTTTAAGCTCCCCAAAATCACCTTTGGCGCAGCTGGCGACACGAATGATGTCCCTGTGATGGCATTCTTCCGCAACAAGACGACGAACCAGATGGTACATGTCAAGCTGATGTTTAATACTGTCAAAGGGAGCAACAAGCTATACCGCACCTTCTCGGCAATACCCGAGCTGAATAGCTATGTCAATCAGTCCAACTGGAATGACTGGTACGTCAAGATGTTTATCGGGGGCTATCCCGAGAAGATTGGCGTAGGTGGCAATTGGCCTGCACACAGCACAGCCAACGAGACCGACCCTACTATCAATCAGGTGCGCTTCGTGTTCGATAGTCTCTGGGATGTAACGCCCGGGACCACTCAGGTAACGATTGGGGAGTACCTCTCTGGCAAGTGGGATGGCTTCCCTGTGCGTCCCCTACCCATGGAGACCGATTGGACGCATGTGCGCTTTACGAGCCCGACAGGAGGCAACCCAAGCTATACAAGCAATAATGTTGTCTTCAAGCCTATTGGCTCACTACTGCGCATACTATTTGAGAATAAGGCTAGCACCCCAGCAAGCTTCTCCTCTGTAGCTCTCTACAATGTGCAGGGCAACCCTAGCCGCAGCGTCAACGACGCTATGCTTGTCAACCATATACTGGTTAAGCTAGACCAAAACCTCGCCTTCGCTGCCGATGGCAGTGTAGACCAGGCCGCTAGTGTAACGCGCCAGGAGGTTACCGATGGCTATATACACTACCACTTCCCCGATGTCAATCGCAATCGCACTGTCAAGGAAGTAGCTCCCGGAGGCAAACGACTGCTATACCTATGGGTGCTCCCTACACCTTCTCGCCCCAAAAAAACGTCAGAGATTATTCAGCCATCTTTATACAAGAGTGCCGCTAACAACCACCAGTATGATGGCACTACTTTCTACCGCAGGGCGAGTGGTCTGACAGTAACGCGTGATACCTACCAAGAGGGTAAGTCCTACACCATACGTATGACCCGCAACTAACAGGGCATATAGCCTAATACAGTACACTACAGAGAATAAGCCGAGCAATATCCAATCGTGATATTGCTCGGCTTATTGCTGTGCCTGACGGTGATCTGTGGGCAGTGAGCTAGTGGTCGGCGGCTAGCATTCCTAGAGATACTAGGGACACTAGGGACACTAGGCATACTAGAGACACTAGGCATAGCGTGCGCCAGCAACCGACCACTAGCCACTAGCCACTGCGGGCAGAGCCCGCCCCACCGGCCACTGACAACTATTTCGTATCTTTGTAGCTATTATAACTATACACAAAAGATTGAACGAATTTATGCAAACCGTAGTTAGTGGTATTCGCCCCACAGGCAATCTGCACCTAGGCAATTACTTCGGTGCTGTGCGCGCCTTCCTAGAGATGCAACATCAGTATGACTGTCGTTTCTTCATCGCGGACTGGCACTCGCTGACTACGCATCCCAAGCCCGAGGATATCCAGCGCAACGCCGAGACTATCCTAGCCGAATATCTGGCCTGCGGTCTTGACCCCGAGAAGTCTATTATATATGTACAGAGCGATGTGCCAGAGGTACTAGAGCTGTATCTATACCTCAATATGAACGCCTATCTAGGCGAGCTAGAGCGCACTACGAGCTTCAAGGACAAGGCGCGCCAGCAGCCCGACAACGTTAATGCTGGCCTGCTGACCTACCCCACCCTAATGGCGGCCGATATCCTCATCCATAAGGGCGAGAAAGTGCCTGTAGGTAAGGACCAAGAGCAGAATATGGAGATGGCTCGCAAGTTCGCCCGCAGATTCAATACCATCTACGGCGTGGACTACTTCGCCGAGCCCGAGAGCTTCTCTATGGCCGGCAAGGGCATCAAGGTGCCAGGCCTCGACGGCTCTGGCAAGATGGGCAAGAGCGAGGGCAACTGCATCTACCTCATGGATGACGAGAAGACCATCAGCAAAAAGGTAATGAAGGCCGTTACCGATAGCGGCCCCACCGAGCCCAACCAAGAGAAGCCCGAGGTGATACAGAACCTATTCACCTTTATGGAGATCGTCTCTGCGCCCGAGACCTACCAGCACTTCGACGAGCTATACAACAGCTGTCAGATACGCTATGGCGATATGAAGAAGCAGCTCGCTGCCGATATCAACGCCTATGCAGCACCCATCCGCGAGCGCATAGCCGAGTACAGCAGCGATAGAGAGCTACTGCGCCGAGTAGCCCGCGAGGGGGCCGAGCGTGCCCGCATCCATGCACAGCGGACACTCGCCGAGGTGCGTGAGATTATCGGCTTCCGCCCACGCTAAGACATTAGAATAACCCATTATATTATAAGCAATATGGAAATACAAGGACAGATCATACAGGTGCTCCCCCTGCAGAGCGGAGTCGGCAAGGCCAGCGGTAAGGAGTGGAAGAAGCAGGAGTATATCATCGAGATACCCGACGGGCAGTTCCCACGCAAGGTATGCTTCTCGCTCTGGGGCGACCTCATCGACCGCACACAGCTAGTAGTGGGCGAGCAGGTAACACTACAGATAGACATCGAGAGCCGCGAGTTCAATGGCCGTTGGTACACGGACGTTAAGGCTTGGCGTGTAGACCGTGGGCTCGTGAGCCTACAGCAGCCTGGTGTAGCGCCTCAGTCGGGCTTCGCTGCTCCTCAGCCACAGCCAGCACCAGCGGCAGCAGGGCCTTTCGGGGGTGTACAGCCACAGACCTTCGACCCTGCCACAGCGCCTGCACCTCAGGTGCCAGACGACCTGCCGTTTTAATAGTGGTCGGTGGGCAGTGGCTAGTGGCTAGTGGTCAGTGGGCTGGCGCACACAACCGACCACTGACCACTGATCACCGACCACTGCGGGCTCTGCCCGCCCCACTGACCACTAGCCACTGCCCACTCTCCCCC
Source organism: uncultured Porphyromonas sp. (assembly GCA_945867245.1). Classification (GTDB taxonomy): domain Bacteria; phylum Bacteroidota; class Bacteroidia; order Bacteroidales; family Porphyromonadaceae; genus Porphyromonas. Next base: position 12,918 of record CAMBHQ010000004.1, on the reverse strand, counting down.
CCCCATGAAAATCCTCCTCCTAGCCATCGGCAAGACGGACAGCAAGGCGCTAGACGAACTCATACAGACCTACGCCAAGCGCATACCACACTACCTCCCCTACGAGATGAAGGTGCTGCCCGATGTGCGTCGCAGTGGCAAGACCAGCCACGACGAGCAACGCACGGCCGAGGGACGCGCTATACTAGCCGAGCTACAGACGGGCGACCGCCTAATACTCCTCGATGAGCGAGGCAAGGCCTACACAAGCGTAGAGTTTGCTCAGCATCTAGAGCGCCGTATGCTCGCCAGCGACAAGCGTCTCGTCTTCGTTATCGGAGGGCCTTACGGCTTCGCTCCCGAGGTCTATGCCCGAGCAGACGAACAGCTCACCCTGAGCCGAATGACTTTCTCGCATCAGATGGTGCGCCTATTCATCACCGAGCAGATATACCGAGCTATGACCATCCTCCGTGGCGAGCCGTATCATCACGAGTGAGCAGTGCCCAGTAAGCAGTGAGCAGTAAGCAGTGGTCAGTTGCTTGCGCCAGCCACTGACCACTAATCACTAGCCACTGATCACTGCGGGCTCCGCCCGCCCCACCGACCACTGACCACTAAACGACCCGCCCCAGAGCGCCAAATGGCACTCGGGGGCGGGTCGTTTATATAGAGCCTCGTCTCTACTTGTAGAGCTCTAGCTCACTTAGGCCGATTAAGCTTCTGTTGCTTTCGTCGTATATGATGACACGCTTAGCCGTTACTGGCGCATATAGCTCTAGGTTGAGGTAACCATCCACAAGGTTGGCAGTAGTATGCACCGCGTGCACGCCTAGGTCGAGGATTTCCTCGTCGTTGGCATCGTAGAACACAATCCTAGCCCTACGGAGAGTCTGGTTGCGATAGGTCCCTGTAATAGGAGCTAGGCGAAGCCCCTTGATAGTGGTAGGACTCTTGAGAATTACATCGAGGTAGTTGCCATACTCCGTCCTAGAGGCAATCCATTGCATGCCATTGTTGATACTACCATCGAAGGCATTCGCAGGCTCAGCATAGGGTCCCCAGCCAGCGTCAGGGCCTGCGCTCTCGATCTCAGAGTAGGCCAGCTTGGTCATCCCCGCGAAACTAGCCTCGGCATAAGGCTTCACCTTTCTCTCGAAGTAGTTAACCGTAGCGAAGAGGGTCGTACCACTGCTGGCTACCTCACCATTAGAGAGAGAGAGTACCTTGACGCCCACGAGGTAGTTCCCGTCAGCCTTCATACCCGTAATCTTGGTCTTATCGTCGTAGACGAGGTTGGTCTTAGCCGTCTTGCTACCAGCAGGCACCTCTACGGAGCTATTCTCTAGCTTGAATAGGCCATCGGGGGCAGCGCCTAGGAAGACCGAGGCATCACCGCCAGCAGCCGTAAAGGCCTCGATAACCTCGCTAGCAGGTATGATAGCTAGCGTTACGGTCGAGGTAGCATTAGCCTGCGTCTTATTGAGGAGGATCTCTATAGGCGTCGAGGTAATGCCCTCTGTGCCGACGATATCGGGCGCAGCGAAGGTCGTCGCAAAGGTCGCGATAGATATATAGTTTGCCTTAGGCGCCTTGAGGGCAGCCCTTGGGATATTGGGGTCTGTCGTTTCGCTAGGTATCAGCTCGCTGCCTAGAGCAAAGGGCTCGTTGTCGCAGGATACGACGCTCAGCGAGAGGGCCGACACGAGTCCCCACGTAGCAATTGATTTGATATTCATTGGTTTGCTTCTTTTATCCTCGGCATAAGGCGTGTTTTGTCTCCACACCTTATGCCGAGTGTTATTCCTTAGTGTTACTAGTCAATCTTGGTACGACCTGCACCGTCCGAACGTACATTATCCATCCAGCGTGGCGTAGCCTCTGTATTCGTTGGTGTCAGCACAAACATGCTAGGCGCACCGGCTATAGAGTTCTTAAACTCACGTCCGCTACCCTCGTTCATCTTCCAGTAGTGCAGTAGGCCTGGGCTCTTGGCCGATACGCCAAACTCGGCTTCCTTGAGCTGAGCTGGGGTACGCGCTACGTTCCAGACACGATACTCGTGGAGCATCACACCATTGACCCACTGCTGGTGTGCATCGGCAATGGTGATGCCGTCCTTGAGGGTAAAGGTCTTGCCCGCTGCCTTGTCGGTATCGAGGTCCTTCTGTCCGTTGACATAGAGCGCCACCGTAGTGCCATTATATACAATAGCTACGTGGTACCACTTATTAGGCTCGAAGACGGTATTCGACTTGTCGAACTGCGTACCAGCGAACTTCACCTGGAGCGTATTCCATGGCGTGGCAGCATCACCGAAGCGCACATAGATTTCGTTCTGTCCGCCCTTGGAGAAAAGCGCTTGGTTATTCATCCCGAAGCCTGTCATATTCACACGGAACTCCACAGTCCACTGAGGCAGAGGCACCTCGCCCTCTAGCTTGGCGCTAGCACGTCTCCAGGCGCGGTCGCTGGGGTCGGTACCGAGGACAGGCACAGACGATATAATCGTAGGCTTCACCACGTAGATATACTCGTCGCCACCGGCTAGGATGTTGCAGCCATCGGTGCTGCGTAGCTTCAGAGGCAGGGTGTACATCTCGCCCGAGTTAATCTCGGTCTCAGAGAGGGGCAGTATTGTTACCTGCACAGCGTCCGAGAGCGAGCTACCGGCCTTGACCGTTACCGTCTCTGTAGAGATCGAGTACTTAGCCTTGTCTAGGGTAACGTAGGCGGTGCCGTTGGCCTTGTTGTAGGCTGCTAGCTCCTCTGCCGTGAAGGGCTCTAGGCGGAAGTTGCGGTCAGCCTGAGCGACATCAGAGAGGCGCACATTGAGGTTTTGTGTAGAGCCTGCAGGGTTATCAGCGGCTACACTGACAGTAGCCACTGTACCCGCCTTCGTCTCGGTCTGAGCAATGAAGGCCTGGTCGCGTAGGACGCTATACTCGGCGTTGTCCTTTTTACAGCTCGCCAAGGCTATTAGGCCCGAGAGTGCGATATACTTGATATAGTTCATCGTCTTTATTCTATTACTGGGTTCATAATCTTGATAGCCTTACGCATCCATGGGTGCGCAGTGCCCTGTACGTCCTTCATAGAGAAGCCCTGCACGACATCGGCTACGCTAGCGCTATAGCCCATATCGAAGCGGAAGGCACCGACACCGCCCTTGCGGTAGGTTACTCCGGCTACAGCAGGCTGATAGGCAGCGAACGAAAGGATCTGTCCCTCGGGGTTACCACCGGTAGAGGCATAGCTCTCGAAGTTGGCCGTGATAATCCAGCGCTTGCAGATCTCCTCCGTGCTTAGAGCAGAGCCATAGCTATTGATCATCTTCGTCAAGCGGTCAGCACTAGGCGTATTGCCATCGTAGTAGGCCTGAGAGATGAAGTAGTCGAAGTAGTGGCCCATCTCGCCGGAGAAAGCCTCGGGCTCACCGTCGATAACGAAGAGCTTCTTGCGCCCCTCCTCGGTCTCTGCCTTACGGCCGATGCGCTTACCCATAGCCTTGACGAAGGCCTCGGCAGGTGCGTAGTCGAGCGCACCGCCCCCAGGCTTTTTCCACATCTCGTAGTCGGTGTCGAAGGGGTGGTCGTAGCTAGGCTCGGCATCGAGGTCGAAGCCATCGTAGCCATACTTGTAGATAGTATCGCAGATAGCGTTGGCATACTTCTCGGCAGCAGCGATACGCTTAGCCTGACCGGCGTCGGTATCCTCTGTAGACCAGTCCCAGAACTCGTGGCGCCATGTCGTCCACATCTTATCCGTGGCAATACCCTTGGCAGCATACTCGGCGCGCTTGGCATCCGTCAGCTCGGGCGTGATAGAGGCACCGATGTCGAGGATGAGGAAGCAGATGAGCGCCTTGCCGCCCTTCACCTCTTGGAAGTGCTTGAGGTCGGCCTTCTTGGCCTCGTCTAGGTTGCTCCATCCGCCCCACATAGAGACGATATCGATAGAGTCTGGTAGACCTGCCAGTGAGCTCTGTAGCGACGAGCCCTTGGCCGTCCAGCCACTAAACCAACCGAAGGTTACCTGATGGTCGCTATTCTTGTACTCGCGTAGTCTAGCATAGTAGCCATCAGTCTTATTACTGGTCGTTAGGCTCGTGGGGTTCTTGACCTCCGTGTCTGTCCACTTGCTACAAGCCGCTAGCGACACTAGCCCTAGCGAGAGGGCTAGGATAGATTTGATATTCTTCATTGTCTTGTTGTCATCTTAGTTAGTACGGTCCCACCACATAGGCGTAGCGTAGTTGTCAGCACCACCTAGTAGGGCAACGCCAGCAGCATAAGCCGCAGGGTTGTTTACCTTCTCTTCGCTGTCGAAAGGCACACGGTTGGGCGTGCGTAGCGTATAGCCGTTCTTACTGGTCTGGATGTCGAAAATCTTGGGATAACCCGTACGGCGTATTTCCGTCCACCCCTCCTGTCCATTGGGGAAGAGGGCAATCCACTTCTGCGTGATGATACGCTCGAGGTTCAGCTCCTGAGTAGCTGAGGCGTTCCAAGCCACGGTGATGGTACTAGGTGCCGTCAGGCTAGAGCCATAGCCACCGGTAGCATCTGTGTAGGCAGCAGGCTGAGCGGTGCTGTTAGCGAGGTAAGCCGTAGCATCACCTGCGCCCCACTGCTCGAAGGAAGCCTTCACCCCAGACTCGTACATAGCCTGAGCCTCGCCCTTCATAGCCCAGCCGTAGAGAGCGCCCTCGGCACGGCAGAAGTACATCTCGGCAGCCGTTACGAAGGGCTCGCCACTCGTACGCTCTACGTTAGCCGCAGAGTAGAGCTTAACGGCGATGGCCTTGTTACCGATGTTGGACCCTGCTAGGGCACCGATAATCGGACGGACAGTAGGCTCAGCAGCAGGCTTGAAGTACTTAGCTAGACGTGGGTCGTTGTAGCCATTCATATAGCTATCGAGGTCCGCACACAGACGGCTATCACCCCACTCTACGCTCGTCTTGTAGATACCGAGCGGATTGTAGTAGCGTACTAGGTTGTCGCTATTAGACTCGATTACGCCATCCTGGACAGCCTTCTCGGCCACCTCCTGGGCATAGGCCGGCGCTACCTGACGCATACGCACGGCCATACGGAGCTTGAGCGAGTTGGCGAAGCGACGCCACTTGGCGAAGTCGCCCCCGTAGAACTCGTCCGTATTCTTGAGTGCAGCTACTACGCCCACCTTATTAGCATCGATATAGGCGATAGCCTTGTCGAGGTCGGCGATGAGCTGCTTGTAGATAAACTCCTGACTGTTGTAGGCATTAGGATTAGCGGGGTCTAGACCTAGTGGCAGAGGGCCGTAGATGTCGGTCATCTGTAGGAAGGAGTGCGCACGTGTGATGAGCGCCCAGTTGTAGTTGAGGTCCTCTGCGTAGTTATCGCCAGCTAGACGCTTAACGTCGTTGAAGTTGGCGACAATCTTGGGTATCATATTGCGATAAGGCCACCGCACCCAGCCCTCGGGGGCGTTGAAGGTAGCGAAGCTCTTACCATACCAGCCCCCCTCAGTGTAGGTGAAGTAGCGACCGAGGTAGCGACCGATAAGGTCGTTGGTCATCTGTGCCTGGTTTTCCTGCTGAGGGAAAGAGGCGTCCTGTATGTTGGCAATAAACGAGGTAACATTATAATTATCTCGTCCGAGCAGCTCGGCATTAGCCTTCTCGCGAGGGTCGTTGATAGACTCGAAGCCCGCAGTACAAGAGCCGAGCGCTAGCGTCGCCATAGAGGCGAGCACCACCAGCGTGCTCTTAGTGATATTTTGTTTCATTGTGTTTGCTCTATTATATATTAGAACTGTACCTTGACGTTGAAGCCGAAGTTACGTAGGCTAGGCTGCATGAAGTAGTCGAAGCCCTGATAGTAAGTACCCGTCGAAGCCGTTACCTCGGGGTCGAACGGAGCCTTGTTGTAAATCATCAGGAGGTTACGAGCCGTCAGACCGAGGCTAACGTTAGCCTTATCCTTGAACCACTTCTTGGGCAGCGTATAAGAGATGAAGGCCTCCTGTAGGCGCACGTTGGTAGCGTCGTAGATATACTCGCTCCATAGTGGCGACTCGCCCCCTACGGCAGAGTAGAAGGTCTGCGCATCGATAGTACCCTTGTTGAATGCTATACCGCCATTATTACGGGCATCGGCAGAGGCCTTAGACACGCCATAGCTGTCTAGGATAGCCTGCGTCTGAGAGAGTACAATACCCCCGAGACGTGCCGTCAGCAGGAAGCCGAAGTTGAAGCCCTGCCACGAGAAGTCGTTGCGCCAGCCGAGGTTGGCATCGGGCAGTACAGAGCCTGCATAGCGTGGGGTAGAGAGGGTCTCGATAGTCATATTGCCCAGAGCATCGAGCGCAGGATTGCCCTCGCTATCACGGCGTACAGCCTTATCGATGTATATATCACCCATCGTGCCACCAGGACGCAGGTAGACGTTAGCACCATTGAGACCGCCCTTGTTGATGGGGTTGTCTAGGCCCTCATAGAGCTCGTTGATGCGGTTTTCGTTGGCCGAGAAGGTCAGCGTCGTCGTCCAGTCGAAGGACTTGCTAAACTGCTGGTTGTAGCTCAGAGAGAGCTCGATACCGCGGTTCTGCACATCACCGGCCTGGATGTAGATGCTAGAGTAACCAGGCTCCTGTGTATAAGGTACAGGGAAGGTCTGGTTGTGCGTATTAGACTGGTAGATAGTAGCGTCGAGGCTCAGTTTGTTGCGGAAGAACTTAGCCGTTACACCAGCCTCCCACGAGGTGGTCATCTCTGGCTTGAACTGCTCGGGGAACTTATACGTTACCGTCGAATAGCTCTGCGTAGCAGGGTCGTACTCGTAGCGGTAAGGTGATGAGAGCTGCTGAGGGATAGGCGAACCTACCTTAGCCCACGAGGCACGTACCTTGAGGTAATCGAACCAATCGGGTAGCTGCACCATCTCGCTGATGATACCCGACAGACCTACCGAGGGATAGAAGAATGGGTTGCTGCTCGTATAGGCGAGTGCAGAGTCCCAGTCGCTACGGCCTGTCAGCGTTAGGTAGAGCATACGCTTGTAGCCCAGCTCGGCACTAGCGAAGGCAGAGTTGGTAACGTGGCGATGGTCGTAGTAAGTGGCACGGTTAGCACCCGTAGGCGTGCCGTAGTCCTGCTCCTGAGGCGAGAAGAAGTTGGGGATATTGCGCAGACCTGCCCAGAAACCACGAGACTCGCTGTAGCTGCGGTTGGTCGATAGACCTACGTTGGCACTGAGGCTGTAGTCCTCGCCGAAGGTCTTGTTGATGTTGGCCATCAGGTCGGCATATACGGCGATGTCCTCACCCTTTTCGTAGCCATAGTAGCCGGCAGGCGAGTGGGCGAAGATCATAATCGTAGAGGCATGGCGCTTGTCCTCGTAGAGCGTGTTGCTGATGTCGGCACGCACACGGCCCGTAACGTCTAGCCAATCGAGCACCTGATACTTCAGGTTGATGTTACCCATGTAGCGCTTCTTGTCGCTGGTACGATTCATACGATGCGCTACCCAGTAAGGGTTCTGCATCTGGAAGTCGTTACCATAGCCCCAGTTCTGCGTATAAATCTTGCGGACAGGGTCCCAGACCTCGAAGGTACGCACAGCGTCGAAGCTCTCGCCACGAGGGAAGAGGTACAGAGGTACCAGAGGGTTGAGGTACTGCCCCTGGGCCATCAGGTTTTTGTCGTCCTGCTTGATGAAGTTGAAGCCGAAGTCCAGCGTCATCTTATCCTGTAGGAACTTGGTCGTATTACGGAAGGTAAAGTTGTACTTGTCGTAAGCCGAGTTGGGTATGATACCCGTAGCATTGGAGGTACCGATAGAGAGGTACGTCTGATTCTTCTCGCTACCCACGGTCAGCGAGGCGGTATTGAGGATGCTCGTACCCGTATTGAAGAAGTCCGCAGGGTCGAAGGCACCGAAGCGGCTGGCCTGCTTAGCACCCCACGAGCGCGTCTCGCCAGGATTATTGACGTACTCATTTTGGAACTGAGGCATCACGAAGGGGTTAGAGAACGAGCTGCTGTTGCTCAGCATCACCGATACCTTACCCTCCTTACCCTTCTTGGTGGTAATCATTATCACCCCCTGGGCAGCGCTAGAGCCGTACAGAGCGGCAGCAGCAGGACCCGAGAGGACGCTCATTGACTCGATGTCATCGGGGTTGATGTCCGAGATACCTTCGCCCTTGGGCTGACTGGCATTCCACCCGCCTGTCTCACCACCGTTGACATTAAACATAGGCACCCCATCGATTACGTAGAGCGCCTGGTTGCTTTGGTTGAGCGACTTAGGACCACGCATCACGACACGTGTAGCACCGCCGATGCCAGAGGCAGAGGCATTGATGTTTACGCCGGCTACCTTACCGCTGAGGGCATTCATAAAGTTGGCGTCCTTCACCGTGGTGAGGGCATCGCTCTTCATCTCCTGCACGTTGTACGATAGTGCCTTCTGGCTACGCTTGATACCGAGGGCGGTAACCACTACGGCATCGAGGCTCTGCGACTCATCCTCTAGCACGACCTCTAGCTGTGTACGGCCTGCGATAGCGATGGTCTGAGGCTTCATACCCACATAGCTAATCGCAAGGCTTGCATTAGCGGGCACATTGAGCGTAAAATTACCATCGAGGTCTGTGCTAGCACCCGAGGCCGTACCTACGACGCGTACGTTGGCGCCGATGATAGGCTCGCCAGTCTTGTCGAGCACCTTACCTTTGACGGTAATCGTCTTACCCTGCTGCACGTTGGCAGCGGGGGCCGTCGCCACGCTCGCAGCCGCCGTCGCAGAGAGGACTCCAGCGAAGGGCAAGGCCACAACAAGCGACATAGCTCCTAAGAACTTTCGTTTCATATCCTTATGTTTATTAGTAGTGATGTTTATATTCTTTGATTATTTATGCCGTGGGCTCTCCCCCTTACATAACTCTGCAATGGTACAGCTATGCAATTACCCTAGTACAGGATAATTGATAGCCCCAAACTATAGCCACGGCTAAAACGCTATCATCCGTTTATATCTGTCATATCATTTGTATTCGTAGGCAAAAATAATACATCCCCCGCTCCCTTCCAAAAAACAATACCTATCAAGTCCCCAAACAAGCCCCCAACCTTTATTAAAAGGAAATACAATAATAAAACGAATCATCACTATGCGCAACTACAGACATAATACCTATCAGACTGAGCAGTCTATCCAATACTAGCTACACTAGTGCTACTAGTACAACTAGTATTAAAAAAACTAATAAACCCAGCAAGGCACTATCTTGCTAGGCTAGTCCACCTAATAGGTAGACGATCGTCCGCCTATTAGGCGGGCAAGTGGCCGCCTAATAGGCGGAGCTTGGTCGGGTTATTAGGTGGCCATAAACGCAGCAACGGCTAGCCGAAAATTCGGCTAGCCGTTGCCAGTAAGTAGTGGTCAGTACGCAGTGGTCAGTGGCGTGCGCCAGCAACTGATCACTGACCACCGATCACTGACCACTGACCACTGATCACTGATCACTGACCACCGATCACTGACCACTGCGGGCTCTGCCCGCCCACTGATCCACTACTTCTCTGGTAGCATCATCACCTCAATCGTGTTCTTCTGGTCGAGGAGCTGCTTGAGGAGTGTGCCGACCTCGGCAGGCGTGATGGCCTTGAGCGTCGCGAGGTAATTCGTGTGGTTGTCTAGGCCGTGGTAGTAGTAGGTGATCAGCTGATTAGTCCAATAGCCATTCTCCTTCTGCTTCTCGGCGTAGTTCTTCTCCATGTTGGCGATTACCTTGTCGAACTTAGCCTTGTCGGCCCCTTCGCGGGCTACACGCTGTAGCTCTTCGTTCACGACCTGATTGAGGCGCTGAGCCTTGTCGGGGTCGGTCTGGAAGACAACCTGCACGTTGGCCTGCCCCTTGCGCTCGAATGAGAGACTGGCGTCGGTGCTAGCACCATAGGTACCGCCCTCGCGCTCACGGATCGTCTCTACATATACTTGGTCGAGCACTTCGCTGAGGATTCTCATCGTCAGCACATTGCGCTGGCTATACTCTAGCTTACCGCTATAATAGTCGAAGACAAAGCCCATAGGCGTCTCCTGCTTCTTGGTATAGTGGTTGGTGTAGGTACCCTTGCGCTCCATGGGGAGCTTGCTCATATCGGCAGCCTTGATGCCCTTCTTGGCAGGCAGTGAGGCGATATAAGTCTCTACCAGTGGGCGGAAGGTCTTGAGGTCGATATTACCGACGAAGACGAACTTGAAGCCATGCGCATTGCCGAAGCGCTCCTGATACATCTGCATCACACGCTCGTAGTTGATGGCCTTAATCTCGGCCTCGGTCATGCTCAGTAGCTCGGGGTTGTTGGGGAAGAGGGCACGCGTTACGCTGTCCGAGATAGAGCCCATTGGGTTGGCCTCGACCATCTTGCGCATATTGATAGCCTTCTCCTGATAGGCAGCGAAGGCCTCCTTGTCGCTACGCTTGGCCGTGAAGTTGAGATACAATAGCTGCATCATCGTCTCTAGGTCGGCCTTGGTAGAGCTACCGCCGAGCGATTCGCTCGTGAGGTCGATGCCAGACGAGGCGCTGGCGATACGTCCCGAGAGGGCCTTGCCGAGGGCGCTAGCATCGAACTGGCCGAGTCCGCCGAGGTTGATAACGCCAGGCATAGCACGCACTTCGAGGGCATCCTTCTGACCGAAGGTAGAGGTACCGCCCGAGCGCTGAGCCGTGAAGCGTATCTCGTCCTCCTTGTGCGTCGTAGGCAGTACTACGACCTCGATGCCGTTGGAGAGCGTCCACACCGTAGAGCCGTACTTGCCCGCCTTGTTTTCCTTGATGACACGGCCTGCCTTTGGCGCCTTGTCGATGAGCTTGCTATTGCTCACCTCTTCCTTGAGGGCCTCTACGGGCAGAGCACGATATTCGTTGAACTTAGCCACGAGCTGCTCGGCCGTAGGATAGCTGATGCCCTCCTTCTCTGGACCTGTGATAGAGACGAAGATATTATCCTTGGCTGCGAGCGACTGGGCTAGAGTCTGATTGAAGACAGCCACAGGTATCTGGTCGGCAATAGCCGTGAGCATCTGATACTCGGCCTCGATGCCAGGGATATAGCCACCGTTGAGGAAGTACTCGGTGTACTCCTCTATGTAAGCCCCATTCTTGCGCTTCTCGCGTTCGTCGTAGAGCTTTTTGAGGTTCGCCATAGCCTCGCGCTTAGCACGATCGTATTCGCCAGCGGTGATGCCATGCTTAGCTAGACGCTCGATCTCTGTTACGAGGGCCTTGAGGGCGACATCGCTCTTGCCATCGGCTGCCGTAGCACTGAAGGCAAACGCCATCTGAGACTTGTCGATGATGAAGTCGTCCTGAGCTAGGCTAGCTCTGAGGAAAGGCGCATTAGGCTTCTTGATGATATCCCCGAAGCGCTCAGCAGCTACCGAGCTGATGATGCCCAGGATATAGTCCGTAATAAGACCGGCCTGACTAGCCTTGAAGTTCTTGGGCATCGCCTCAGAGACGAAGTACACAGACACCTGCGAGCCTACGGCCTCCTTGTCGGTAGCTATGCTAGCACGTACGCCCTCGAACTTAGGCACCTGTAGGTAAGTGCGCTCGGGTGCGCCTGCTGGCACCTTGATACCCCCGAAAAGGCTCTTGATCTTGGCCTCTACGTAGGCAGGGTCTATATCCCCTACTACGATGATACCCTGTAGGTCGGGGCGATACCAACGCTTGTAATAATTGCGTAGCTCGTCGTACTTGAAGTTGCGTACCACCTCCATCGTACCGATAGGCATACGGTTGCCATAGCGCAGACCAGGGAAGGCGTTCTCGATGGTCTTGCTTAGCACGCGCAGGTTACCCGTATTGCGTGAGCGCCATTCCTCCTGTATCACACCACGCTCGGCATCGATTTCCTTCTCCTCGAGGCTGATGCCATTGCTCCAGTCGTGCAGGATAAGCAGACACGAGTCCACTACTGTCTGACGTGCTACGGGAGCATCCATAATCTGATACACAGTCTCATCGAAGCCTGTATAGGCATTGAGGTTGGAGCCAAACTTCACCCCGATAGTCTCTAGCCAGCTGGTCATAGTCTTGCCGGGGAAGTTCTTGGTGCCATTGAAGGCCATGTGCTCTAGGAAGTGCGCTAGGCCACGCTGGCTCTCCTCCTCCTGCATAGAGCCTACACGCTGAGCGATGTAGAAGTGTGCTCTCCCCTCGGGATGCTGATTCTTGCGGATGATGTAGGTCAGCCCATTGTCGAGCTTGCCCATCTTGACCGCAGGGTCGATAGGTAGTGCGGGCATCTCCTGTGCCACGCTGACAGTAGTAGCAGCCAGAAGGCTCACCACTGCCAATACACCACGTTTAACGATTGTCAGTAACATATCTATTAGTCTTTTGGTAAGATAATAGACAAAGGTAGTGTTTTTTGGTGGGTAGTGGGCAGTGGGGCGGGCAGAGCCCGCAGTGATCAGTGGCTAGTATGCAGTGGGCAGTGGCGTGCGCCAGTCACTGACCACTGACCACTGACCACCGACCACTGACCACCGACCACTAGCCACTGACCACTATAAAACCCACTGACCACTCGCTACAGCGTCACCACTGTGCGCTGGCCTGCGGCCGAGATAGCACGCACACGATAACCCGTCTGCCAAGGGAGCTCAACAGGCAGAGTAAAGCCCGCTGTACCTGCTGCGAAGTCCTGATGCCAGCCCGTAGAGGTATAGACGAGACCGCCCGAGGCATCTACGACCTCCCAAGCAACGACATTCTGCCAGCCCGTGAAGCGTAGCGTCTGACCATCACGACTAGCTGTGCCAGGCACCACAGCGCGTGGCGTACGGAACATATCCATATTGCGGGTAGTGATATACTCGAAGGCTACCCCAGGCTTAGGCAAGCCCAGCGCACGTATCTGCGCCTTGACCT
>CAMBHQ010000003.1 GCA_945867245.1 uncultured Porphyromonas sp. | reverse complement strand
GGCAGTTTAGCAAACTGCTGGTTTCAGCCACTCACCCACACTTCCTCGAAGCCGAAGCTCCTTCTGCTTTTGCTCTGCAAAGGTAATACTTATTTTCTAATCACACAAGTACGCGACGAAAAAAGTTATCACTCCCTGCCAGAGGGGGCGCTCTAGTATGAGTTTCTCGCGGCTATCACGCCTTTGCTCTTGCGCCCTGTGATGTAGATTACAACAGCCCCATCAAGTATCACAGTCCCATCCGAGCCTACGAACCTGCTCTCTTTATCATACTCACCCCAGTACTCCACCAGTATATCCATACCCTTAGGATTCAGAGCCAAGCTCTCCCTGAGGCCTTCGTCGCCAATCGGATAAAACGGACGATCCTCCTTGAGGATGACACGCCCTCCATCGGCGTAGAGGTAGAGCTCATTATCTTTTTCCTCTATCCGCTCTAGATGCACGATAATCATATCGTCATTAGCCTTCATGAGCTCCACTAGGCCTTCCGTTTTATACTTGCCCGTGGCCTGATTCAGCGGTAGCTTCTCCGATAGACGCGCACCATAGTTGGATAGGATATAGTCCTCTATCACCTCGCGCTTGGCTCGGAATATCTTATCCGGCACCATTACAGACGTCTGTACAAACGGAGTATGGGTACAAGCACTTAGCACATACCGCGTCCTGAGCCTGCGACCCGAGAAATCGTACGTATGCTCGGGCATATAGGGATAGCCATCGCTCGCCGTAACATTCCCAAGGTTCGGCTGTTCGAAGTCGAATATACAGGTATAGCTCTTGCCATCGGGAGCTATCTCAGGGGTATTACGCCCCCAGTGACAATACAAGCTATTGGGCATATCGACACGTCCTACGGCCTTAACTGAAGTAGTCGCCCCAGCAATATATGTAAAACTGAAGGCGTAGCTCAGAGAAGAGGCTAGCGTCAGGCTTTGGGGCTGCACTATCTCGAACAGATAAGACGTATCCCCCTCCCTCATAATATCATTGATAAGCCCTACTAGGCTAGACTTGTAGGTCGCTAGATCTACACTATACAGCGCCACGAAAGCCTCGGAGATCTTGCTCGCCAACGGGGCTGCCCAGAGGTTGGCGGGCACTGGCTGATACTTCCTTACGCCCGCAGCGACGAGGGCATAGCGCTTGTCGAAGGTAGTATATATGAGGCGACAGTGGCGCTTGCCCTTCAGATCGCGCTGTAGGCGCTGTAGGTTATCCTCCTTGCTGCTGGCGGCGACCTGAGACTCGGGGTCAGTGGCAGGAACAGGCCCAGCCATAGCCTCTACTGCTGGCAGGGACAACAGCAAGGCAAAACTTAGGAATAGGGCTTTCATCGTGGACTTAAGTATTGATTGCTAGTATCTGTATAAGCGTCAGGTATTAAAGATTTATTATTCGATGTACAAATATATACTCAGAGCCTTTACCAGTACACCTCAAGATACTTGTGATACTCCCTATTCAAGCTCCTTATAATACTCCCTATAACTATCCTTGGCCCCTGTAACATAGAGTACCTGAGCAAACTGGATGACCAAGGTACCATCTTCTGAGACAGTCACATCCTCTGGCTTAAAATCGATGAGGATATCGATGCCCTTAGGATTCTGGGCCAAACAAGCCTTGAGGTCAAGCCCTATCTGAGAGACACCAGGGTCCTTGATGAGCAGACGCCCTCCATCGGCGTAGAGGTAGGTGCCAGTATCTCCCTTATCCTCGATGCGCTCTAGGTGTACGATAGTCTTCTCGGATGCCCCCAGACGAGCCAGAGCATCCCCTGAATACTCCCCCGTAGACTTCAGCCGTACCTTGTCGGATAGACGCCCATAGAGCGACTCTATATAAGCCTCTATCGCCTCGCGCTTGCCACGGAATACCTCCTCGGACAATGTTAGGTCTAGATTCGAGCCAAACCAAGGACGAGAAGGATCATCACATAGTCTGTAGGTACAGCCGAGCTTATTGCCCGAGAAGTCATATTCGTACTCGGGGTAATAAGCGTAGCCATCACTCGCCCAAACGAGCTCGTCAACCTTGGCATGAGTATAAGTCTTGCCATTAGAAGCGAGCCTAGGGACACTGCGTCCTCCATCATGAACCAAGGAATTGGGCTTGTCTACACGCCCTAGGATAGCCATCTCCAAAACCCCCGATATAGCATAGCTCATCGAAAAGGCATAGCTATCGGCGGAAAGTTCCAGATTATCGGCAGTAAAGTTGTCGAATAGATCGCTCTGAGCAAACCCTTCGCCACCCTCTATAACACCTAGGACCGCAGACTTGTAAGATTCTAAATCCACGCCGTAGAACGCTATGAAGGGCGCTACGGCCTTGCTCGGCTTCTTGTTTTCCCAAGGGTTGGGCGCAGGATTCTTGTCCGTCATTACGCCCACGGTTACGAGGGCATAGCGCTTGTCGAAGGTAGTATATACGAGGCGACAGTGGCTCTTAGCTTGCAGATCGCGCTGTAGGCGCTGTAGGTTGCCCTCCTCGCTGCTGGTAGCGACCTGAGACTCGGGGTCAGCGACAGGAACAGGCCCAGCCATAGCCTCTACTGCTGGCAAAGCCAACAGACACGTAAGGATTAGAAGTAGTTTTTTCATCGTGAACTTAAGTATTGGTTGTTAGTATCTGTATAAGCGTCAGGTATTAAAGTTTTATTATCCGATGTACAAATGTATAAAATAAGCACCACTTATTCGCTGGAGAACAACATGCTAAGGCTTAATTATCTATAGCAACTGACCACTAGCCACTGATCACTGCCCACCGACCACTAAAACCATCACCTATTAGCCCGACAAGTGTCCGCCTACTAGGCGGAGGATCGTCCGCTCGGTAGGCGGCCAAGTGTCCGCCTAGTACCTCGCCACAGCCCGCTCCCCAAGCACCTCTCCCGAGGGAGCTGGAGAAAGGCTTAGTACAGACTCGGCTAAGCACCCCGAGGGCGCTCGCTTTGGGAGGGGCTAGGACCTGCACTTCGTGATAATTCTGTATCTTTGAGGAAACGTAAACCAATAAATAAAGGCTATATGTACAAGAAACTATTCCTCGCTGTGGCTGTCGGTGCTATGAGCATCGCTAGCACACAGATGGCAGAGGCCTGTAGCGACCTCATCGTCGGCAAGAAGGCCTCTGTAGATGGCTCCGTCATCATTAGCTATTCGGCAGACTCGCATACCCTATATGGCGAGCTGTACCACTGGCGAGCTGGCACGCACGCCAAAGGCACCATGCGCGAGATTCGCGAGTGGGACACCAATAAGCACCTAGGATACATCCCCGAGGCCCCCGTTACCTACAACGTTGTGGGCAATATGAATGAGTATCAGGTGGCCATCACAGAGTCTACCTGGGGCGGACGCAAGGAGCTAGCCGACGCCAACGGCATTATGGACTATGGTAGCCTGATATATGTGGCCCTACAGCGCAGTAAGTCTGCCCGCGAGGCCATCAAGGTGATGACCGACCTCGTCCGTGATTACGGCTACGCCAGTAGCGGCGAGAGCTTCACCATAGCCGACAAGAATGAGGTCTGGGTGATGGAGCTTATCGGCAAGGGTAAGGGCAAAAAGGGCGCTGTATGGGTGGCCATCCGTATCCCCGACAACGCTATCTCTGCGCACGCCAATCAGGCTCGTATCCACAAAATCCCCTTCGGAGACAAGGAGAACTGCATGTACGAAAAGGATGTCGTAAACCTAGCGCGCGAGAAGGGCTTCTTCAAGGGTAAGGACGAGGACTTCGACTTCCAAAAGGCTTACAACCCCTATACCTTCGGTGGCCTGCGTGGTTGCGAAGCCCGTGTGTGGAGTTTCTTCCGTGAGTTCAATAAGGATGCTCAGAAGTATGAGGCGCATGTACGTGGCGATGTGAATGCCGAGTATATGCCTCTGTACATGATTCCCGAGCGCAAGGTATCGGTAGCCGATGTGCGCAAGGCTATGCGCAACCACTACGAGGGCACCTCTATGGATATGACCTCGGACGTAGGCGCAGGACCCTATCGCTCGCCCTATCGCTGGCGCCCAATGACCTTCGAAGTAGAGGGTCAGCAGTACACCAACGAGCGTGCTATCGCTACACAGCAGACGGGCTTCGTGCTCGTGGCTCAGCTCCGCTCGTGGCTCCCCGATGCTGTGGGCGGTGTCCTCTGGTTTGGCGTGGACGATGCCAACACTGCCGTCCTCACCCCTATGTATGCTAGCATTACCGCCATCCCCGAGTGCTATCGTGTAGGCAATGGCGATATGATGAACTTCTCGTGGACGAGCGCCTTCTGGATACACAACTGGGTGGCCAACATGGCCTACAACCGCTATGAGCCTATGATTGCGGATATTCGCCCCGTACAGGAGCGCCTAGAGAGGGGCTTCGATGAGCAACAGAAATTCATCGATGCCGAGGCCGTGCGCCTCCTCAAGGAAGACCCTGCGAAGGCTAAGGCATTCCTCAATAACTACTGTGCCGACGTCGCCAACGGTGCCACTGCACGCTGGAAACAACTTGGTGAGTACCTCCTAGTGAAGTACATGGACGGGAATATGAAGAAGGAAAAGGATGGTCGTTTCCTCGACAATGGACACGGCCTCAGCGAGATGCCTAGCTTCCCCGGCTATAGCAAGGAGTACTACGAGGCCATCGCTAAAACCTATGGCGACAAGGTGAAGGTTAGCGGACCCAAAGACGAACACTAAGGCTAGCCCTATCAGCTAGCTGATAAGCATGCTACAACTCATAGACAAGGCGGTGCTGAGCGCTATGGAGAGACAAACCCTCTCCGCAGCGTACAGCGCCGCCTTTCCTCTCTCGGAGCGTCGCCCCGAGGCGCAGTTATTCGACGAACGGCCCGAGGGCCTTAGGCTACTCACACTCTACGATGGCGAGACCCTCGTGGGGATGCTCACGCTCTGGAGCGTAGAGCACTTCCTAACGCTCGAGGGCTATCGCAATAAAGGCTACGGACAGCAGACCATCGAGCGCCTAAAGGCCGAGTCGGACTGCCCCCTAGTACTGGAGTGCGAGTACCCGACCGACGACTTATCGACACGTCGCCTAGGCTTCTACGAGCGCTTAGGTTTCGTTCGTCAGGAACGCCCCTATTATCAGCCCCCATACCTAGCAGGGGCCGAGCCTGTGCCGATGTACCTACTGGCTACGGAGCACTTCGTGGGCGAGGCGCTAGAGGCGCTAGTATCCGAGTTATATATACAGGTTTATCGACATTACCCACAAGAGACTACTGTATAATACGGCACTCGCTGCGTTGTTGGCGACATTCGGGCTCGGTCATTTACACGAGTAAACTCCCTTCGCCCTCAGTCCAGGCGCCTAGCGATTACCGCATTCTCCAAAGTCTAGCACAATGACAAGCCTCGGCTTGCCATTGTGGAGACCGTGAGGTCGGTCTCTTCAAGAGAACTATTACGAACAATGAAAAGCCTTATCCACCCCCTAATACGCCTTATGGCGCTATGCCTAGCACTGACCCTAGGTAGCCTCGGCCTCATGGCACAAGAGGCGGGCAAAGCCCCCAAGAAGCGCAAGCTCAGCAAAGAAGTACAGCGTGTAGAGACGCTCCTAGACTACCTAAAGACCCGCCCGGGCTACGAAGTCCTAGACACCGAGCTATACCGCAGCAAGGGACAATTCCCCAGCAGTCTAGTAGCGCTCAAAAGCGCCTATATCTACGCTGCACGTATGCAGCCCTTCGTGGCTATTGATAGCCTTATTCGCCCCGAGGACTATATCTCGCGCCAGACGCTAGAGAGTTACAAGCGCAGCACCCTACCCCCTAAGCCGACGATCATCGGCGAGCCCTTCGATGGTTATCTGGCCGTGCACCACTACAAAGCCATTGCCGAGGGCGATACGCTAGCCCTGCCCAATACGCTCGTCTACTATGTGGATAAGGAGCTGACGACACTCGTGGATATGAGCGAATGGTTTGGCTTCGACTACAAGGAGGTCAGCGCCCACTACCAGCGTTTCCTCCTAGAGGCACAGCGCCCCGAGGTAAATCGCACTATTGATGATGAGGACCTTATTATATATGATAAAGAGGACGAGGCAGTAGAGTCAGACGCTACTAAGGGAGGCGAGGCCTTAGAGCTTGTCGATGAGCCAGCCGACTTCCCTGGCGGTATGGCAGAGCTCAGCAAGTTCCTCGGGCAGAATATCCAGTACCCCCAGATGGCTCAGGAGATGGGCGTCGAGGGGCGTGTGGTCCTGCAGTTCGTCATAGAGACGGACGGGCAGGTTTCCTCGGTACGCATTGTACGCTCTGTAGAAAATTCGCTTGACCTAGAGGCCCTCCGCGTACTGCTGACCTCACCGAAGTGGCAGCCCGCTGTGCATCAAGGCAAGCCTGTACGTAGCCTGTTCACTCTGCCCGTGCAGTTCCGCCTGCAGTAGCACCCTATTGGGATAGGGGCTGCTGCAGACTTGGTATATTTGCTTCATATCAACTTTCGATTGTATGAAGCATATACTAAGCACACTATGTATTACGTTGCTCGTCCTCGGCTGTCGTGCGCATTACGAGGGGCAACACAGGCAGAGTCAGGACAGCCTCTCGCTATGGCAATGGGAAGAGCTACAGGTCCTGCACGAGCGCTTCGATAGCACGGGGCAGAGACTGAGCGAACGCATAAGCATCCGTGCCACACGGCTAGAGAGCCTAAGGCATATAGTACATACGGATAGCCTCGGCATCGAGCGCAAGGGCAAGCCCCACGAGCCACAAAGGGCTCAGCCTCGGTCTTGGCGCTTGCTGGGGCTAGGCTTCGTCCTCGGCATCCTAGTGCTTGCTGGGGCTTATCGCTACTGGCGCCGCCTGCGCCCACAGAGCTAATCTCTGCATCGACAGCAGTAGGGGCTAATGCTTAATCGGAAATTTGTCGTACCTTTGCCCCCGCAAGTATAAAGTCTTGCCCTTATTGTGGTTTGGTCAGGTAGCTCAGCTGGATAGAGCAATAGCCTTCTAAGCTATCGGTCCTGGGTTCGAATCCCAGCCTGATCACGACACCGGCCGTAGACGTCCCGAGGGACATCTACGGCCGGTCTTGCTTTTGCTGGCGGTAGGTTTAGTGTTCGGCTACTGTGTTCGCCTTAGTCTTCCAGCCAGGATTCTGATACAAGTTACTATTGGCAGCATCGTTGCTAGGTGAGCAGAGCTGCATTTCTTTCTCCGAGAAGGGAGAGAGGTAGTGCGCCTGATAGAACGTGTAGCCATTATACATCGTATTATTCGCCTGTCGTATCTGATAAGGACGGATATAGTTACTTAGCGTACTAGACGATATATTAGCATTGTCGGAGCCATCGCTTACAATCTTGGTCGAGCCATCCTGCTTTTTGAAGTAAGGATAGGTGTGTATCTCGGTCCAGAAGTTCACCCCCTCTAGCTGATAGTTCTGCACCTGGTCCATAGCACGCCAGCGCTTGAGGTCGTCCATACGGAAGCCTTCGCCAGCGAACTCACAGCGGCGCTCACGACGGATGCTGTACAATGTGGCATCGATAGGCTGACTATTAGAGAAGGCTGCCCAGTCGTAAGAGGGGCGATCGAGCTTGGCCTCTATACTCATATCTGTAGCACTGATGGTCTGCTGTACAGAGCCCGTGATACCAGCACGAGTACGTAGTCTCTGCCAGTAGGCCTCAGCCTCGGGTGTCAAAGACTTGTTGAGCTCGTAGCTCGCCTCTATATAGTTGAGCAAGGCCTCAGCAGCACGGAAGTAAATCAGCCCCGTGTCGTCATTCTGAGCAGAGGAGCTATGGATGGCAGGGTCATAGTTGAGTCCCTTGCGCTGACGATAGCCCGTAGACTCCTTGGTCTCTGAGCTCTCTAGTAGCTGTGCGTTGGTAAACTTGTCTACCCCAGAGCCTACGAAGCGCAGTACATCGTCCTCGGCAAACATAAAGAGTTGCAGACGATAGTCGCGCCCCTGCTTGACCTCCTTGATGGTCTTATCGTTACGTCCCTGCACCGCATACAGAGGCTTGCCATCCTCTGTCAGGAAGCTCTCCACGAGGCCACGAGTCCAACCAGTCTTCGTACCTGTGATGATACGGGCAGATTGGTGGTGTAGCACACTTACAGCACGTGAGTGCTGACGCCATAGCAGTACCTCGGGATAGGCAGCTAGGTTGTTGCTACCAAACATCTGGAAGTAAGGATTCCATTCAGCCGTTGGGTTATCGGGGTTGATTACCTTGGTATTGTTTGTCAGCTGTGCCCCATCAGCCACCTGCTTGGCGCTCTTCATAGCCTCGGTGAGGAAGTAGCGTACCTCCTCCTCTTGGTTAATCTGGAAGTCCTTGTTCCACTCTTTGCTCTTGCCTGGCCACTTGTCATCACCTGGCACACGTCCGCTACCTCGGTGATAGCGCTCGAAAGTACCCTCATACAGAGCCACACGGCTACGGAAAAGGTGCGCTACCTGCTGACTGATACGCTGATTGCCCGGAGTCGTCGGGCGCAGCAGTGTCAGCGCCTTATCGAGGTCCTCTAGGATAAAGCGCGCTACCATATTGCGGGGTTGACGCTTAGCATGCTCCTTCAGGACCTCCTCCGTATCTCCGAGGACGACCTTGACGATGGGGAAATCGCCATAGGTCTTCAGCTTGTCGAAGTAATGGTAGGCACGGAAGAAGTAGGCCTCCCCGAGGTAGTGCTTGATATCGGTAGCATTACCCGCAATAGCGTTGGAGGCCATCTTGCTCTCCACGACACCGATGAAGTAGTTGATATCTCGTATTGTATTGAATCCTAGACCACCTTCGCTAGGTACCTTCCAGACATCGAGGCTAAACATTCTTTGGTTAGGCTCATCTTTGACAGCCTGATTGTCTGTGCCATCGTCCCAGGTAGCGATACCCGCACTCCAGCCCCCAATATTGTTTGGGAAAGCATCATAGAGCTTAATAGTAAAGCTAGAGAGCTGCTCGGCACTAGTATAGAAGTTATTAGGACCAATCTGGTCTAGAGGCTCACGGTCGAGGAGGCTACAGGCGGGCATTAGCCCGAGCAAGGCTCCTACAACGAAGGCTTTATATACTGTTGATTTCATATTGTTTTAGTCTTTGATTGGGGATTAGATACCTACGTTTATACCAAATGACCAGGTGCGCTGCAGCGGATAGAGCTTACCGGCACCCCAGTCACCACCAAGCCCTTCGGGGTCGAAAATCTTGGATAGCTTGGTGAAGGTTACCAGATTGTCCACCGAGGTATACAGACGCAGTGAGCTAACACCAAACTTGCGTGTAAACTGATCTGGGAGCGTGTACCCTAACTGAAGGTTCTTGATACGTAGATACGAAGCATCCTGTAGGAAGCGGGTCTGCGTCTTGAAGTTCTTGCCCGATGAGCCGAAAGCAACACGTGGGTAGTAAGCTCCTGTATTAGCCCCTAGAGGGTCGCCCTCGGGACGCCAGAAGTCCCAGTGCTCAGTAAATCCGACACTCTGCCACTGACCGTGGTTGGCACCTGCGAAGTAAGGCTGGTCTGTGAAAAAGTCGCGCTTACCCACACCCTGTAGCATGATCTGCAGGTCGAAGCCCTTCCAAGCAGCGTCAGCCGTAAAGCTATAGCTGTAGCGTGGGCTACTATTACCGATTATAGAGAGGTCGCCAGAGTCTCCCAGCTTGCTACTACCAGCATTGATTTCATTGTCTCCGTTGAGGTCTGCATACATGATATCCCCAGCGGCCCAGTTGTTACCCAGTGCAGTCTGCTTAGCGGTAGCCAAATGCGCTGTCATCTCCTCATTAGTCTGAGCGATACCCTTGGTGGTATAGCCCCATATCTCCCCTACTCGACGTCCGGCGTACCAAGTAGAGAGCGTATTAGTGGGGTTGTAATACCTAGTTACCTCTGCAATATTATCCGAGAGTATCAGCTTAGCTCCGTAGCTAAACTCCCCGATGCGGTCGCGCCAGCGTAGCTCTAACTCCCAGCCACGACTGCGCATATCGGCATTGTTTACGGATGGCTGACTCGTACCAAGGAGAGTGGTAAGAGGCGCTGAAGGACCTACCATATCGTAGGTATTGCGCACAAAGTAATCGAGGTTACCCTGTAGACGATTGTTGAAGGCGGCAAAGTCCAAGCCTAAGTTCCATGAGCTAACACGCTCCCAAGTAAGAGCATCAGACACGATACCAGGGGCCGAGCTAATCATCTGGCGGTTGCCATTGATAAGCCACCTAGAGCCTGTATTATTACTTGCTGGTGTTACAGACAAGGTCTGGAACCAAGGGTAGAGGGCATTGATATTGGTGTTACCCAGAGCACCCCAAGAGCCACGGAGCTTCAGTAGAGAGACGGTGCCACGTAGGCCCTCCCAGAAAGACTCATTGGCGATATTCCACCCAGCAGAGAAAGAGGGGAAGGTTGCCCAGCGCTTATCCCCCACAAAACGCGAGGAGCCATCACGACGCAGCGATACCTCTAGAAGGTAACGGCCATCATAGGCGTAGTTGGCACGAGCGAAGAAGCCCATCGTAGCCCAGTGGTTGTAACCTCCACCAAGGCCAGGCTTATCGTTGGTAGCCGTACTCAGCGTTGGTACCTCGGGGGTGATGAGGTCCTTCTTGCTCCCTCTGAGCGTACGGCGATTATTGACGTCGAGGTCCCAACCAGCGACGACCTTAAAGTCGTGCTTACCCAACTCACGAGCATACTCACTATAGAAGCGACCCGAGTAAAAGTCGTTCTTATGCGTGTACTCCGTTACTTCGCTCATCCCTGGGGCATGGCCGTCGAACCAGTTAGCTGCCTTGGGATTGTTCTTGTCATCATACCAGTAGATAGGTAGTATCTCGGAGTGGTCGTTGTAGTACGTTGTATTGTAGTTATTCTCGGCTCGTAGTGTCAGCCCTTCGATAGGCTTGGCAGTCAGTATAAGCTGCTGATTGCTATAGTCTACGACCTTGTTGTAGCGACCGCCATGGATGGCCTGTATGGCCTCGTTGTGAGGCATCAGGTTGCCATGTGGGTCATAGATAGCATTGGTAGGCCATCGGCGTACGATGTTGTGGAAGAAGCGCCCGTCCATATAGCTAGGACGCTCAAAGTCCTCACGCGTCCAGCGGTAGGTATAGGCTACATTGAGCCAGTTCGTAATATCAGCGCCTAACTTAGCCGTCAGATTAAGACGATTAAACTTATCGTCTGCTACCTTGAGCAGACCCTTCTGGTCTAGTAGACCGCCACTGATATAATAGTTCAGATTCTTGTTGCCACCGCTCACGCTCACTGTGTGCTCATGCGAGGGTACATTCTTGTCGTAGAAGTAGCTAAACCACTCGCTGTTTGCCCACCCTGTGGTGTACTTGGACCAAAACTCCCCATCATTAGGGACGAACTCAGTACCATGCTTGTACTGCTCCTCGATAGTTCCGTTCTTAAACTTCCGTATACGGTCCATGATCTCCTCCGAGAAGATAGCCGAAGAGCCCGCATTCGTAGAGGCGCGGTTGAAGTAGTTGGCAAACATCTCAGAGTCCATTATCTCTGGCACCTGCGTAGCCGTAGAGAAACGCACGCTACCGTGATAATTGACACGGCTACGTCCCTCACGCCCAGACTTGGTCGTAATAAGTATTACCCCGAAGGCTGCACGACTACCATAGATAGCACTTGCCGAGGCGTCCTTGAGTACCGAGATATTCTCGATATCGGTAGAGGAGAGCGTGTTCATATCGCCCTCTACCCCGTC
Source organism: uncultured Porphyromonas sp. (assembly GCA_945867245.1). Taxonomy (GTDB): domain Bacteria; phylum Bacteroidota; class Bacteroidia; order Bacteroidales; family Porphyromonadaceae; genus Porphyromonas. Next base: position 9,663 of record CAMBHQ010000003.1, on the reverse strand, counting down.
AATGAGCACTAGCGGACTAGAGTTCGACCCAGCACCGATTGTACCAGCACCACGTACATTGATACTCATACGACTATCGAGGCCACCCCCGCCATTGCCTACAGAGAGATTGAGCCCTGGTACCATACCCTGCAGCACCTGAGATACATTCTGTGCAGGACGAGAGCTGAGCGACTTGGCATCGACACTCGATACAGCACCCGTCAGATTGACTTTCTTCTGACGCCCATAGCCTACTACGACGACATCGCTCAGAAGGCCGGTGTTATCCTTCATCACGACTTCGATACTCGCACGGCCAGAGACAGGCACTACGACCGTCTCCATACCGACATACGACAATTCTAGACTTGCATTCTTGCTGATACCGAGTAGAGTAAACTCCCCGTTGAGATTGGTAGCAACCCCTTGGTTAGAGCCCTTAACGCGCACGTTTACCCCTACTAGTGGTTCATTCTTGGCATCTCGTACGACACCTTTGACAGTATGATTGTTCTGCCCAAATAGCGAGCTGGCTGCCACCACCACAGTGGCTGCCCCTAGAGCTCCTATCCGGCAGAAGCCGCTCATACCCGATGAATTAAGTAACGACATCATTAGGTATTAGTTTTTGATGATTTAATTAAGTACTACAATACTACCTAGTAGTCTGCCTTGAGACAAAGCATAAGCCACTAAGACAGAGCAAAGATATCTACTATTTTGATGATAAACAATACGCCCCCTCTTAGAGCCTAGGCCATAGACAACAAAACGCCCCCGCTAGGTGAGTAGCGAGGGCGTAGCAAGCCTTGTATCGCGTTCTTGTTGAATTGGGAGGACAGGTAACACATAGGGGCAATGGATCCCCCTAGTACAAGGCTTAAAGTTTGTCGGCAGCTTGGCGTATGCGCTCCGCTATGTCGTAGAGTGCGCCACGTGGCTCTTCCCGCTGCTCGTCTGTAAATCGCGCGGGCTTACCATAGCCGTTTACATCTCTCTCGTCCATTCGCTGATAAAACCATGATACACTCTTGCTGAAGTAGTTGTTAGCGACGTGTAGCCAAGATATAGTGGTGCGAATGTCTGCTAGTACTTCTTTGGGTCTGGGCTTCTTCTCCATATAGTTCTACTTTGTAATGCCTGACTTGAGCATCGTTCTTTGCACTACAAATGTAATACTTATTCTTCTATTATATAGTCGCTGATGCATAGACTTATAAGCACCTTCCAGACCTAGGGTAGGAGCATCTGGAGACTACTGCATCCTACGCTCCTCGCTGCGTTCGGACTCGAGGAGCTGGGCCGCCTCGCAGAGGTGCTGGTACCATTCGTCCCCAAAGGCACGCCTGAGTGGCCCCTCTAGGAACTGATACACCCGCTTGCCCTCACGGCGCCCACGCTTGAGCGCACACTTGCAGACGCTCCACTTGTGGTAATTGACCGCCGTGAAGTCCTTGTACTCAGTCAGGCGGATAGGATAGAGCTGACAGCTGATGGGCTTTATCCAGTCTATCTTCCCCTCGTAATACATCTTCTCGTAGGCGCAGAGGCAGTTGCCCTTGTCGTCGTAGGTCGTGAAGACGCAGTCTTTGCCATCGACAATGCTCGTAACCTCGTCGCCATCTTCGTCCAGATAGCTGACGCCCTGCTCGGCGATAATCTCCTTGGCTCGTGGGCTTAGCAGGTGCTCCACGGCAGGGAGGTATTCACGCAGCTTGTCGGCCTCGCCAGGGGCTAGTGGCGCACCGCTGTCGCCCTCTATGCAACAGGCACCTTTGCACTGCTCGTAGTCGCAGGCGAACATCACCTCGAAGACATCAAGGCTAACAATCTTGCCGTCTATATCAATCATATCGATACGCTCTTAGTAATCCGTATATAAAGTGAAAAAGCCCCTAGGCTATCCTAGAGGCTTCTGTTGAGCGGAAGACGGGACTCGAACCCGCGACCCTAACCTTGGCAAGGTTATGCTCTACCAACTGAGCTACTTCCGCAAGCGCTTGAGGTTTCCCTCTCATTTGCACTGCAAAGGTATAACGAATAATTGACATACGCAAGCCTTGGCGCAAAGTTTTTTTTCTACCCGATCGAATAAGCACTGATTATCAGGGCAGTAGGGGAGTAGATTTTTTGGTGGGCAGTGGGCGGGCAGAGCCCGCAGTGGCTAGTGGGCGGTGGTCGGTATGCAGTGGCTAGTGGTCAGTGGCTAGTGGGCCTTGTAAGACTAGATCTGGCGTGCGCCAGCAACTGATCACTGATCACTGATCACTGATCACTGATCACTGATCACTGCCCACTAAGCCCCAACAAACATATAGCGTTCCTCGCTGAGAGGGACGAGTCGGAAGGTGCTCCCCTCGGGCAATGCCTTATCCGAGACGTAGCGCACGAGCGAGAGACGCATATAGTCCCGTAGGCGCTCCTCGGGTATGCCTATCAGCGCCCAGGCCTCGTCGATACTGGGCAGCTGGAGGTCTATCGTGAGGGTGTAGGCTAGGTGCGTGGCTTCGGCCCGCTCCAGCGTATAGGCAGCGCTATTGCCTGCGCCCCAGCTCTGCATCATCAACAGGCCCGTTACCTGCGCCTGTAGGGCGTAGGCACGGTCGCTCGTCATCATCACCTCGGGGTAGGGCATAGCATAGCCGAGGTCTTCGTACACTTGTCCCCAGGGGAAGTACTCGCTGAGGTCGTTGAGGTCGATAGTAGTCATAATTAGTTATTAGTGGTCGGTGGGGCGGGCAGAGCCCGCAGTGGTCGGTGGCTAGTATGCAGTGGCTAGTGTGCAGTGGTCGGTGGTGGCGGGCAGAGCCCGCAGTGATCAGTAATCAGTGGCTAGTGGGCAGTGGTCGGTAGCGTGTGCCAGCAACTGACCACTGATCACTGCATACTGATCACTGCCCACTACTCGCTTGCCAACTGCATCTTATGTAGCTGTGTATAGTATCCTCCGAGGGCTAGGAGCTCGGCATGCGTGCCCTGCTCTACGATACGCCCCTCGTGCATCACGCAGATGATATCGGCATTGATAATCGTCGAGAGGCGGTGCGCTATCACGATGGTCGTGCGGTTCTGCATCAGACGCTCCAGAGCCTCCTGCACCAGTCGTTCGCTAGCGGTGTCGAGGGCACTGGTAGCCTCATCGAGAATCATTATCGGCGGATTCTTGTAGACGGCTCGGGCGATGGAGAGGCGCTGACGCTGACCGCCGGAGAGCTTCGTCCCGCGGTCGCCAATGTTGGCCTCGTAGCCCTCGGGCTTCTCTAGGATAAATTCCTCGGCGTGGGCTATGCGTGCTGCCTCCCTAATATCCTCTATCCGTGGGGCATCGTGCCCGAAGGAGATGTTATTAGCAATGGTATCGTTGAAGAGTATCGGCTCTTGGTTCACGTTGCCGATGATACTGCGCAGCTCGTGGCTATCCAGCTGGCGTATATCCACGCCATCGAGCAGGATAGCGCCCTCCTCGACGTCGTAGAAGCGAGGTATCAGGTCCACGAGCGTCGTCTTGCCACTACCGCTCTGCCCCACTAGGGCCACGGTCTGCCCCTTGGGTATCCTTAGGTTGATATCGCGCAGCACCCAGCGCTCGCCATAGCGGAAGCTGACCCCACGCAGTTCGATAGCCTCCTCGAAGCGCAGGGGCTTAGGTTCGGCAGGCTCTTGGATAGGGTTCTCGGCCAGCATCAGACGGTCGATACGCTCCATAGAACCCATACCCTTGCGGATGGTATAGAAGCCTTTGGAGAGGTCCTTGAGCGGGTTGATGAGGCTGTAGAAAATCACCAGATAGTAGATGAAGGTAGGGGCTGTAATGCCTCCCGAGCCACTGACAATAAGCAAGCCCCCGTACCACAATACGATAGCGATGGTGGCAGTACCGAGAAATTCGCTCATCGGATGCGCCAGCTGTTGTCGTCGGAAGAGCTGCATCAGGCTACGTCGGTGGCGGTCGTTACCCTCTAGGAAGCGGGCTTTCATCCAGCGCTCGCTCGTGAAGGCCTTGATGATACGCAGTCCGCTGAGGGTCTCCTCGATCATACTCATCACCTCGCCCCAGAGGTTCTGCACCTCTAGGCTGTCCCGCTTGAGCGTCTTGCCCACACGCCCCATCACGAAGCCCGCCACGGGCAGGACGCAGAAGACGAAGAGCGTTAGCTCCCAGCTGATGGCAATCATCGTCCCGAGGTACAGGACAATCATAATGGGGTTCTTGAGCATCAGATCGAGGGTACTCATGATGGAGTTCTCCACCTCGCCCACGTCCCCAGTGATACGTGCTAGGATATCGCCCTTGCGCTCGCTAGAGAAGAAGCCGAGTGGTAGCTCGAGTAGCTTGCGGTAGATGGCTACACGTATATCCCGTACTACGCCTGTACGGATGGGTATCATAGCGTAGAAGCCGAGGTAGGTAGCCCCTACCTTGAGCCCTGTCATCACCACGAGGTACAGCCCTAGCAGCATCAGCGTATGGGACATCCCTTGCTCCTCGGCTAGGCGTCCGACGTAGTAGGAGAAGTTGTTGTTGAGCACCTGTACGAGCTCTCGCCAGTCGGCAATGCGCATCCAGCTAAGGCCCTCGAGGCTCATCAGGCTATCCACACGCTCCTTGATACCGAAGAGTATCTCCAGTATCGGCATCACCAGCGAGAAGGCCAGTAGGTTGAGGATAGCGCTGAGGATATTGGCGACAACGCTCAGTACCAGATACCAGCGGTAGGGCGGCACGAAGCGCCGTATAAATCGGAATAGGTCGTTCATTAAGTGGTCAGTGGTCAGTATGCAGTGGTCAGTGGTCAGTATGCAGTGGTCGGTGGCGTGCGCCAGCAACCGATCACCAATCACTAATCACTAGCCACTGCCCCCTAACCTACGCGCTAAGGCATGCAACATACGACCAATCTCGGCTAAGCCCCCTAGGATAGGCCGTATCTCGGTTTCAGAGAGATAACCCACTCGCTCACATAGTAGCAATTGCGTCTCCAGCTCTGCACGAGAGCCCTGTGCCACGTAGATAAAACGTACAAACTCTTTGGTTGAGTTGCGCTCTGCACCCTCAGCAATATTAGAGGGTATCGATAGGGCAGCTCTCCTCATCTGATCTGACAAGCCGTAACGCTCATCTATAGGTAAACGCTTAACAAGCGCATAAAGTTCTACCGTACACTGCATAGCCTTTTGCCATACTTGCAGCTCCTGATATGAGAGGACTTTCATGGTTTTATCGGTGATTAGCGGGCGGAGCCCGCAGTGAGCAGTATGCAGTGGTCAGTGGCTAGTATGCAGTGGTCGGTAGCGTGCGCCAGCAACTGACCACTGACCACTGACCACTGACCACCGACCACTGATCACCTATCCTTGTACCTAAACACCAACGCGAAGAGGACAGCCATCACGAGGGCGTAGCCAGCGAAGATAAACCACGAGGTCTGCCAGCCCGCCATACGTGCCATAGCATCCGTCTGAGACTGTACAAAGTGATTTGTTACAGCCCCGGCTGCCAGCGAACCTATCGTCGCCCCTATGCCATTGGTCATGATCATAAACAAGCCCTGCGCACTAGAGCGAATGCCCGCATCCGTCTCCTTGTCCACAAAGAGCGAACCCGAGACATTAAAGAAGTCAAAGGCCACCCCATACACCAGCATGCTCAGCAGGAAGAGCCAGACGCCATCGCCAGGGTTACCCAGACCGAGGAAGCCGAAGCGCAGCGCCCAGGCTAGCATCGCTATCAGCATCACATTACGTATGCCGAAGCGCTTGAGCGCAAAGGGTATCAGCAGGATACACAGCGTCTCGGAGGCCTGTGAGAGGGCGATTAGCACATTGCTATACTTCACCCCGAAGGTATCGGCATACTCCGCTATCCCCCCGAAGTCCCCGAGGAAGGGATTAGCGAAGCCGTTCGTTATCTGTAGGCTCACCCCGAGCAACATAGAGAAGACGAAAAAGAGCGCCATCTTGGGCTGACGAAAGAGCGTGAAAGCCCTCAAGCCCAGCGCCTCTACCAGCCCCTTGCTCTCACCCGCAGGCGAGGTAGGGCAGTGCGGCAGCGTGAAGGTATAGCCGAAGAGCAGCAAGCCCACCAGCCCCGAGGCGAGGAACTGACCGCTCGTAGACTCCAGCCCGAGGAAGCTCACCACCAGCATCATACAGATGAAGCCCACCGTACCGAAGACACGTATCGGGGGGAAGGCCTTGATAAGGTCCTCGCCACTCTGCTCGAGCACGGTATAAGCCACCGAGTTGGATAGCGCCAGCGTAGGCATATAGAAGGCCACACTAAGCGTGTACAAGGCAAAGAGCCCAGTGGGCGAGAAGCCCTCCTGCCCCGTGTACCACCAAGCGCCTATCATCAGTAGGCCCGCCACCATATGGCATAGCCCCAGCAGGCGCTGTGCGGGTATCCATCGGTCCGCCACAATACCCATCAGCGCAGGCATAAAGAGCGACACAATCCCCTGCATCGCATAAAAAGACCCAATCTCTGTAGCCATCCCAGCCCCAGCCAAGTATCGGCCCATAGAGGTGAGGTAAGCGCCCCAGACGGCGAACTCTAGGAAGTTCATCACCGTTAGGCGTAGCTTGATATTGCTATTCATCTGTCTAAATAGTTGTTTACCTAAGGGACAAAGATAATGTTTTATAGTGGGCTAGTGGTCAATGGGGCGGGCAGAGCCCGCAGTGGTCAGTGGGGCGGTGCCTAGTGGCTAGTATGCAGTGGTCAGTGGCTAGATATGCAGTGGTCGGTGGGCGGTGGGCAGTGGTCGGTGGCTAGATATGCTAGTATCCCTAGTGGGCCTAGTGAGACTAGGGACACTAGGGATACTAGCGAGACCAGTAAAACTCGTACACCGAGGTCTAGCTAGCCACGACGTATATGCCCGCTCTATAGGCAGTGCCACTTGGCGCTTTTCTCGAAATACAAAGCCAATGACTTTTAGTGCGTCAGCCCTACCACATTTTCGGACACTACCTAGTATACTATTAGGACACCAATAATAAGGAATTGGATAAAATTAGACAGCCAACAAGACTCTTTCTTGTTGGCTGTCTAACTGCTTAGAAACAAGGATTTGCTTCTATAGATTTAGTTTAATACTAGGTCAGCACGCCTATTTTGAGACTTCGCACCGAAGCGGTCTGTTTCTCCCATAGCCTTGAGAGAAATACGTTCGGCAGCTATCCCTTCAGAGAGGAGAATTTGGCGAACACCTTCGGCACGATGCCTGCTAAGTTCTAGATTGTACCCACTCTCCCCTGTAACATCGGCATAAGAAGTGATCGTGATATGTACCGAGCTATCCTTAAGCCTCTGAGCCCAAGATTTAAGACTCTGGACATCTGATGGCTGCGCACTATTGAATAGGAAGAAACAGGAGGTAGAGCTGATCTGAGTCTCAGATCGTCTCGATGGCTCTTGCTTCGTAGAATGTTCTGTAGCTCTACTTTGTGTCGTAGATAGCGAATCTGCAGGCGACTCCTGAGAGCTCCCCTCTGTTATAGTCCCCGTAGCCTGAGTGGTTAAATAGGTTCGATAAAGCCTGCTTACCGCCAGTTGCTCGGGAGTCAAGGCTAGACGCTTTCCAGCCTCCGCTATAACTGCCGCCTCGAGATCGCGCCATAGGTCAGAAACTGTTTGCTCCGTAACTTGAGTCGCTACCAATCCCTTAGCGCTAGACAAACTCAGGAAAAGAGAGTCCTTGCGCATATACTCCACGACCGTTGCAATCTGTTGCTTACTGAGACCGAGCTCCGTCTTTAGGAGACTATCAACATTCAAGCTTTCAATTTTGTCCTGAGCCTCGACCGTAAGGACTTCGCTTGATTTATCCGATTTCAGTCCAAAGCTATAGACCAAGCCTCCCACTAGAAGCAGACCAAGACCAACGCCCCAAGCCCATCGGCGACCAGAAGAAGCCCCAGAGCTAGGAGTGGATGGAGGTGTAGATGCCGTCCCTACTGGCGCTTTGCGACGTAAAGTAACTTTACGCTTTAGACTAACCATAACATACTAGCTATTAGTGATGAGAGCAAAGCCTGGGATCTTATCGAAGGCTGTCCCAAGATCCATCACTTGGCTCTCATTCACAAGGTCGTACTGTCCTCCCTTATTGACAATAGAGCAGACGAGGTAAATATGCCCAGTCTCCTTAGAGTCTGCTAGTACCTCTAGGTAGTCCCCAGAGTCGCTCACTAGCTCAACGCGTCCACCTTCCTCAGCATAGGTAACATCTTCACCCTCCAAAGCAGCATTGTAGTTAACGATGCAGACATAGGCAGTCTCGATTTGGCTCAGGTCTGCGATGTTGATCTGCTCAACAGCCTCGTTCCCTCCAGTTGGCTCGGGGTCATCCCCTAGGTGCTGCATATAGGGGAAGTCCTCTAGTGTACCGAGGTCTTTTTTACGCCCTCGATAGCCGTCTGAGAAGACGCCACCGACCTCGCCATCCTTTCGTTTGAAGAACAGACAGAGATCTAGGTCAGTCTCCGAACTCCAGAGGAGTTTTACCTTGAGGCGGTTGCTAAACGAGAAAGCAACCTTAACCTCGTCCTGTGCGTTTACCTTACGACGCAATGTGATTTTCTTTTTTAGTGTAACTTCTGCCATAATATGTATTTATTAAGTTTATATGGTTAGACATTATATAGCGCTTTATTGTCTCGGCCCATTCTCTAGGGCGCTCTAGACTATTAGTCAAAAAAACTGTCCTTTGGAGTGTTTCGAGTGGAGCTCGGAGGGACCGCCCTAGATCTCGAATGCGAACCAAAGAAGTCATCCCCCTCCTTTTTGGGGGGCAAAGGCGTCTTACTCCCGACCTCGGGTTTATGCTGAGATATCGCAAACAAGGTCTTTCTTAGCTGCTTAACCTCACTATCGGCATCGGGGTATTGAGCTTGATACTCTTTCAACTTATGCTCAGCAATAGAAGTATCTCCTTGATTGGCTAGCTTAACGATCTCGTCATATAGAACTCGCCGTTGCTTCTGGCAAGCACGCTCCATAAGCGAGCTTGCCTCCTCCTGCTCACCAAGGGCGAGTATCTCTCGGCAAAGGAGCATTGCTTGCTCCCACCTATCATCGAATAGAGCATTGCGAGCATCATTTAGTTTTTTCTGTATCTCGGCTTGCTGCTTTCTTTGTTTCTCAAGGAGCTCTGTTAGTGCCAGCTGCTCCTCCAACCAGTGCTGACTATTGGTGTCATCTAAGCCAATAAGTTCCTGTAAATATTGCAGAGCCTCCTCATAGTCTTGCTTGAGCTTTCTCTGAGTATAGAGCTTTCTTAATCCCGCTAAACGTTCCTCTGCTAGAGATAATTCCTCTATGCGTAAGCGCACCTCCGCCGTCAGTTCATCAATCATTCCTCGGCTTTTATGCTCTCGAGGAATCGACAGCTGGGCCTTCTGTAACTCTTGCTCAGCTGCCTGATAAGCCTTACTCTCTAGGAATATCCTTGCTCGGTCTAGGTAGGCCTGAGCTTGTCTATCTAGCTCTAGCATCTCCGAAATCTTCTCGATACGTTCGCTCACATAGCTAGGATCGTTAGCTTCTAACAAAGCTATACGATAATACTCCAGAGCAGAGGCATAGTTCGCTTGTTGCTCTTGTTCATTCGCTTGCTGAATAAGAGTCTTATAGCGTCGCTCTTTCTCCTCTTCCTGCAATATAAGGCGTTTAACCTC
>CAMBHQ010000002.1 GCA_945867245.1 uncultured Porphyromonas sp. | reverse complement strand
TAGCTTAGCATGTTTATTTATCTGTACTATCCCTACCTCTTCGTCATCCGAGGCACACAACATATCGCAGGCTATCCCTCGCGAGGATAACCCGAGCATGAAGGCATACATAACCTTCTCGACCCCACCTTTAATCGGGTGAAACTTGCCTAGTTGTAGTACTCTTACTTTCCTGTCCATCTATTTAAGTGGCGACAAAGTTACAACTTTTTTACAACCTATTCCCTCTCCAGCTCTTCGCGGAGCTCTACAACATCGCCTATAAGGCTTATTTTACCCTCCAGAGATATAGCCGACAGATAGCGTAAGGCATCTACAACCTCCTCGGCTGTATGTCCACAGCCCCACACAACGTCCTGTATCGAAGCGTACTTGGCTCCTGCCTCCTGCTGCTCCCGTAGGAAGTGATAGCAATCCTCTATGATATAATTCCTCTGCCCCGTACTCGTGCGTTGCAAGCAGACATCACACTTGGCACAAGCAGCCGTTGCGCGCTCTCCGAAGTAGCGCAATAAGAGTCGAGAGCGACAGGTATCGTCTCGGCTCACATAGTTGAGTACGGAGTCGATACGCTCACGCATACGATCCTTGCGCTGATAGTAGGCTGCTGCCGTTAGTCGCAGATAACGGGTGTCCTCCCGACGTATTCTGAAGACGATACGGGGGACATTACTCTTGGGGATATAATGCAGAAGCCCTTTGCGTGACAACTCTGAGAGCTGTGCATATACCTCCTGATGCGTATACCCTGTGAGTAGAGACAGATCTGTCTCGCTGATGTAGACGTAGTCCGAAAACAATCCCGTATAGCGCCTGAGTAAAGCCCGCAGAATCTCATCGTGCCCTACATACTCGGCGTATAGGTCCTCGCGCCGACAGAGTATCATCAGGCGGGAGACTGCATCGTCCTTCTGATACTCCAGAAAGCCCGAGAGCTCCAGAATCTGTATCGCAGACCTAGTCTGTGCCGGGCGCATCCTAAAGACACGAGTAAAATGCTCTATATCGAAGTCATAGCCTCGATCCTTACCCTCGCCCTCGCCTACAGCGAAGTAGTTGCAGAGCATATCGAAGGTGTACATCACATACTCTTCATCGGGGAAAGCATCCGCAAACCTTAGACGAAGCAAGCGAATATCCGAGCGAGCCACCAGAGCTACAGCATAGCTGAGCTGACCATCGCGCCCTGCACGCCCTGCCTCCTGAAAGTATTCCTCTAGAGACGAAGGCATCGTCAAATGAATAACCAATCGTACGTCAGGCTTGTCGATACCCATCCCAAAAGCATTGGTAGCGACCATAATGCGATATTCGCCACGCATCCAGCGCTCTTGCCTGATTTCACGCTCTGTATAGGTAAGACCCGCATGATAAAAAGTGGCCGTCTCTCCCATCTCTTCCTTGATATAGCGGGTCGTATCTCGGCATAGCTCGCGATTGCGACAGTAAATAACGACCGAGCCTGGCACTCGTGAGAGGATACGCTGCAGCTCGCCCATCTTGTCGTCGGCATAGCGTATCGAATAGCTCACATTATCTCGATAAAAACTCTTCTGGAAGAAGCGGGCCTCATCCCCTAGACTCAGGATACGACGGATATCCTCCACGACCTCGGGTGTAGCCGTAGCCGTCAGCGCCATAATAGGCACATTGGGGATGTAGTGACGAAGCTCTAGGATATTGAGATAGGAGGGACGGAAGTCGTAACCCCACTGGCAAATACAATGGCACTCATCGATGACTAGGAGACCTATACGAAGCTCTGACAGTTGCGCTCGGAAGGACTCACTCGCCAAACGCTCGGGAGAAACATATAGGAATTTGTATTGCCCATAGAGGCAGTTGCTCATCGTCTGACGAATGCGGTCGCCCGTAAGGCCCGAGTGAATGGCAGCCGCCTTGATGCCTCGGGCTCGTAGATGATCCACTTGGTCTTTCATCAGAGAGATAAGCGGTGTGATGACGAGTGTGATCCCCGGACGCATAAGACCCGGCACCTGAAAGCAGATACTCTTACCCCCTCCGGTCGGCAACAGAGCCATAGTATCATACCCCTCTAGAGCAGACTGTACTATATCACGCTGTAGAGGACGAAACTCCCGATACCCCCAGTAGCGCTCTAGCACCTCCTCGGGCGTCCGTTCTGCATCACGCCGGCCATCACGCACTGGCTGATGCACTGCACGCTCCTCGGGCTCTGCCCCCCAGGACTCATCCCAAGCGAAGCGTGTCTCGTCCGCCTCGCTGCTATCTAGCTCAGACTCATAGAGCAAGTCCGTCTCTAGCTCCTCTCGCTCGAGCTCTTCGTCCAACCACTTCTCCACAGCACTCTTAATTACTTAGATTACGTCTAGTGTGTGTATATCTCGTGGACGCAGAGCTGTACCCCACCCTGCTCAGCTCGCTGGTCGTCGAAAGTGTAGCGCACCCCGAAGGCCTGCTGACTAAGGACCCAACGCGCTTGATTGCTCTGGCGAAGAGCCATGCCTGCGATAGGCTTGTAACGGCAATAGCGGTCTGTCATCCTCAGGCGCAGGTGCTGCCCATCGCGCCCCACGACCTTACTCCCCCCGGCATCACGCATGCGTTCTGTAACGAAAACTGGGCGCTCGTTCTTGAGTCCAAAGGGAGCCATCAGGCGTATCTCCTCCACTAAGCGAGGCGTTATCTCCTCTATCGCTAGGAGGGCATCTACAGATACTTCGTTACGCTCCTGCTGCTTTACCTCCCCCCTATGCATATAGTCCCGCAGACGGCGACGTAGCTCAGGAAGGTGCCGTTCCTCTGTGGTGAGACCTGCAGCATACTTATGCCCTCCGAAGTTCTTGAGTAGGTCCCGACAAGACTCTATAGCCTCGTAGATGTTGTACGGGCTGAAGGAGCGTGCCGAAGCTAATATCTCATCCCCAACCCGTGTCATTACGATGGTCGGGCGGCGGTAGCGCTCCGCCATACGTGCCGCCACGATGCCCATCACTCCGACATGCCAGTCTGGGCGGTACAGCAGGAGCATCGGCTCCTCACTGAGGTCCTCTATAGCAGCTATAAGCTCCTCGGCCTCGGCTGTCATACGGCTATCATGAGAGCGACGCTCGTCATTATAAGCCTCTAGGCGGGTGCAGGCCCGCTCGGCGACCTCGGGCGAAGAGGCCGTCAATAGGTCTACGGCCAACTGCCCGTTCTGCATACGTCCTGCCGCATTGAGACGGGGGGCTATCTTGTATATAATAGTGCTCGTGTCTATCTTATCCCCAGGATGAATACGTACCTGACTGAGCAGTGCGCGCATACCTAGGCTCGGATGGCTACTCAGCTGGTGCAGACCATGCACTACATAGGCTCTATTCTCCCCAATCAAGGGCACTAGGTCTGCCGCCGTACTGACAGCCAAAAGGTCCAGATAGTTATAGAGCTTGGTAAGAGCTATACCCTCGCTCTGAGCTAAGGCCTGCATGAGCTTGTAGCAAACACCGCAGGCGCTAAGTTGCGCATTAGGATAGTTACAGCCAGGCTGCTTAGGATTGAGGATTGCTGTCGCCCGAGGGAGTACTTCGTCGGGCTGATGGTGGTCGCAGATAATGACATCTAAGCCCTCTCTACGGGCATACTCTACAGACTCTAGTGCCTTGATACCCGTGTCTACAGAGATAATCAGTTCGCATCCGAGCGCCTTGGCCCAGTCGATGCAATTACGGCTGATGCCGTAGCCTTCATCCTTTTCGTTAGGGATATGATAGTGCAGGCGCCCAGCACAACCGAACAAATCCCTCAGCACATTATGTACCAGAGCCACCGAGGTAACACCATCGACATCGTGATCCCCCGTAATCATAATAGGCCGACGGCTACGCAGATGATAGCGCAGACAGGCCACGGACTGCTCCATGCCCATCATCAGATAGGGGTCTGGCTGATTGGCCAGTCGGGGCTGTAGATAGTCCTCTGCTAGCTCGGGCGTATCGACCCCTCGACGCACCAAAAGACGAGACACGACGAGACCGAGCCCTAGGGACTCCGACAACTGACGGGCCTCTAGCTCCTGCTGCTCTGTGAGGGGAATGGTTACCCAGTTGGCACTCATGTGGCGCTATTCTATACGATAGTATTTCTTGTATATCTGTCCTTTGGGGTCACGTATGCTCAGGGTAAGTAGCTGTCCCTTGGAGGAGGGGCTAAGCCTACGCTCCATGATACGCTCTTGGATGGTATCTAGCCAGAGGACCTCGTAGAGGATAGCATCGTCGACCTCCATCACACGCAGGGCTGTCGCAGGCGTCTTACCATCCCCAGTATGCTGTATGAGGTAAAAGAGCTCCGAGATACGCCACACATACCCATCTAGCCGAGGGCTATCCTCGTGCTCGGCGAGGTCGCAGGCCCGCTTGAGTAGGCCGATATGCATGGGATTACGGAGCAAACCCTTCTCTGCCGTACGCAGAGCATCGGCATAGTGTCCCTTAGCGATGGCAGTGTCTACTTTGGGTAATATCTGCCCGAAGAAAATGCTGTCCCCCTCAGCGACACGACGTATGAAGTAGAGGCTCTCTATCTCCTTGCGTGTAAGCGTCGTATCTGCGTTACTAAAACGACGCGTTAACGGCTCTATATTAGCCACCTGTAGCACGTTTTGCCCCATATCGAGTGGACGTGTCCCCCCGATGCGTAGACGTATGCTATCCTGCTCGCGTAGCTCGGCACGGCGCGCCTCGTACTCCTCACGGCTCAGCACACGAGTACGCCCCTTACGCCTAGCCGTGCTCGTACGCCCTCGGCTAGACTTTATTACCCGCGCCTTAGACTTCTTGCGCCCAGACTTCTGCTTGACGGCTGTCGTCTTGGCCTTCTTGCGCTTAGGGCGTGCCGCCTCCACGCTTGGAGCGGGGAGCATCAGCAGGCCTATCAAAAGGATGACAATAACCCTTAGTAGCTTCATATTATCTCTGCTAGTTCCACCTTATCGAGAGCTATTACACTCCCCCCTCTTTCGCTGCACATTGGGCTACACAGACCCGGCCTTGACCTCTCGAGGCTGAGCTACTTCTGAGGGGATACTGCATCATACAGCTCTCGCTTCGTTGTATTCGATATTACACAAAGATAAGACTTATATAATAATAACGCAATGTCGGTCAAGCAAAAGCCTCACGATAGGGCTAGACACAAACAGAGGGCTACGGTGTCCTTTCGACATCGTAGCCCTCTGACTTGTGTTTCACTTGCGCTCGTAATAGCGCCTCATGGGGCTATTACTGTAGGCGGAAGTGTACGGGTAGCGTAAACTTAGAGCGTACGGGCTTACCACGTTGCTTACCAGGCTTCCACTTGGGCATAGACTTTACTACGCGCTCAGCTTCCTTGTCGAGAGCTGGGTCTACGCTACGCACCACCTTAATATCGGTAGCCGAGCCGTCCTTCTCCACAACGAACTGAACAACCACACGTCCCTGGATACCAGACTCCTGAGCTACCTCTGGATAGCGGATATTCTTGGCAAGGTACTTATTAAGACCCTCCATACCTCCATCGACAAACTCTGCAGACTCCTCTACTACCTCGAAGATTTCTTCTGTCTCTTCTTCTACTGGCGCAGGAGCCACAGGCGCAGGAGGAGGAAGGGTCTTGTCGGTTTCGTCCGAAGACTTGAAGACATAGTCCGCAACCTTAACGTCGTTAGATACGACCTCAAAGGCTTCGGGGAGTTGAGCCTCGATCTGCTGCTCTGGCTGAGCTACTGGCTCTGGCTCCTCGGGCTTGTCTTCTGGCAAGTCCTCAATAAGCATAGTATCCTCTAGGTCTGCCTGATTGAGAGCATACTGATGCTCCGTCACTTCAGCAAAGCTACGCCACTGGAAAGCAACGAAGAGTACCGAGAGGGCTACCACGATACCAAGGAGGAGATTTAGGCCCTTGCTTTTCTCAAGGTCTGCATGGGCGGCCTTCTTAATTTCCATGATGCTATTTGTTTTTTATGTTCTACTTCTATATAGCTAATACTGTGCAAAAATAATACGTTTCTCCGAATATAACAACATCCACCCCTTATTAAACAATAAAAAAGAGGCTACCGATATCAGTAGCCTCTCTAATATAATCCGATAGCTAAGCCTTGCGCTCGGCAGATCGGCGCCGAAGTTTACTCTCGAGAGTACGGCGCTCACGTAGGACAAAGCGCCCCTCCATAGCTGCGTATAGCGTCGGGATAAGCACCAAGGTAACGAGGGTAGAGACCGTCAAACCGAAGGCTACACTCACCCCCATAGACTGCCACATCTCGCTCCCCTCACCGAGGCCCAAGGCCATAGGTACCATCCCGAGGACCGTCGTCAAGGTCGTCATCAATACAGGGCGCAGACGGCTCTTGCCCGCGAGGACTACCGCCGTACGGATACCCACTCCACGCTCACGTAGGAGAAGGGTATAGTCGATAAGCACGATACCATTCTTCACTACAATCCCCACAAGCATAATCAAGCCCACAAAAGCCATCGAGCCGAGCGGTATCTGCGTAATCACTAGCCCGAGGAATACCCCTGTAAAGGCAAAGGGAATGGAGAACATGATCACGAAGGGCAGACGCAGGCTCTCAAACTGTGACGCCATCACGATAAACACCAGTATAATAATCAGGAGCAAGAGCATAGTCAGCTCACCAAAGGTCTCCTGCTGCGTCTCGTAGGTACCACCTACTTTGTAACTAATGTTTGTGGGCAGGGCCTGAGCCTGCATAATCTCATTAGTCGCCTCGGCAACGTCCGACAGCACAACACCCGAAGCACCAGAGATTGTCAGCGTAATCACGCGCGAACGATCCTTGCGCTCAATAGTCGGTGGTGTAGCGCTCTCCACAATATGCCCTAAATCTCCTAAGCGAATATGGGCCCCTGTAGGTGTCGTCACCAATATGCTCGTAATATCTGCGAGCGAACGTCGGAACTCTGGTGCCAGACTCACACGAATCTTGTACTCATCACCATCCTCACGATAGTAACTAGACACGTTACCATTTACGGCAGCACTCAGATAGCTAGAGGCTGTGGCTAGCGTCAGGCCATGCTCGGCAAGCTTCTCACGGTCGAAGACAAAGTTTAGCTCCGGAGAAAAGTCCTTACGACTTATAGACACCTCACTCACTAGAGCCTTGCCATCCACTTGACGCTCCTCTAGTTGTCGCTTGACTAGCCGAGCTATAGAGTCGGTCTCAATAAATTCGTGGCCGAAGATATCTAGCGTTACTGAGTTACCTCCCTGTCCCTCGTTACCACCAGCCTGCACCTTATAACTACGTAGCTGTGGATAGTCGGCTAGGATAGCACGCATATCATCTGACACCTGATCCTGAGAGCGAGTGCGCTCTGCTCGGGGCTTCAGACCCACACTGAATGTGGCTATATTCGTGCCGTTATCGTCTATCGTCGCCCAGGCATCACTACCATCCGAAGTCCCTAGAGTGATGCTCGTTACATCGATCTCTTTGATCGCCCGACGCAAGCGATTATCAATATCCATAGTGATCTGACGCGTCTCATCTAGCCCCGTGCCGACAGGCAATTCTGCAGTTACCTGCACGAAGCCGTAATCCTGAGAGGGCATTAGCTCGGTCTTGATAAAGGGAAAGAGCAATAGGCTACCAACGAATAGCCCCAGCGCCGAGAGCACCGTAATACGGCGGTGTCGTACGCACCAGCCCAGCACCCGAGCATAGCCCTCGTCGAGGCGATCCAAGAAGCGCACAAAAGGCGCTAGTATCTTAGCTGATATCGGGTTAGGCTTGCTGTTACGCTTGAGCATCTGCGACGAAAGCATAGGTATAAGCGAAAGTGCCGCCACTGTCGAGACAATCATCACGATACTGATCATCCAGCCAAGCTGACGAAACATCAGACCACTCTCCCCACTGATCATCGTCAGGGGCAAGAATACCGCCAACATCGTCAGCGTAGAGGCGACCACCGAGATACCCACCTCATTGGTACCATGTATGGCTGCTTGCTTGGGATAGCTCCCCCGCTCTACGTGCGTCGTGATGTTCTCTAGGACTACGATAGCATCATCCACGACCATCCCGATAGCAATCGACAGGGATGAGAGCGAGATGACGTTGAGCGAATTATCCGACAGCATCAGATAAATGAATGTACCGATAAGCGACACCGGTATCGTCAGTACAACGATAAACGTTGCCGAGCTACGACCGAGGAAGACATATACGACAATCATCACAATGAGGAAGGTTACGAGGATGGTCTCCTCTAGGCTACCTATCGTATTGGTGATGAAGCTAGAAGTATCAATAATATACGTCAACTTAATGTCCTTGGGGAGGTTCTCTTGTAGCTTGGGCAGTTCCTTACGCACGAGCTCTGCTACAGCCACTGCATTGCCATCACTCTGCTTATTGATGACAAGCATTGCTCCACTCTTGCCGTTGGTATAGGTCTCCTGCTGGCGCTCTGCCGTAGCATCCTTGATCGTAGCGACATCACGCAGATAGACGTTGCCCCCACCAACACTCGCTACGACGATATTGCCCATCTCCAGTGGGTCGTCAAACTCTCCCTTAACGCGGATGGTACTCGTCTCTGAGCCTAGGTCTATCTGACCCGCTGGAATATTGAGGTTCTCGCCTGCTATTATCTGAGACACCCCAGCGAGTGTCAGCCCATAGGCCTCTAGCTTGTTGGGGTCGCAGTACACCTGCACTACACGCTCCGAGGCTCCTGCGACCGACACTGAGCCTACGCCATCTAGACGTGCCAAGGGGTTTACCACCTGGTTGTCTAGTATCTTTTTGAGGGCTGCGCTACTCTCTCGGCTCTCTACCCCAAGGATAGCAATAGGGATATCAGACGCACCGAACTTGAAGATAATCGGCTGATTAGCCCCTTTGGGTAGATTAGAGCGTACGGCATCTATCTTATCACGCGTATCGTTAGTCGCCTCGTCGGTAGGTGTACCGGCCTGAAACTGTAGCGTAATAACCGAGCTATTCTCGCTACTCTTACTCGTGATGTGCTTTAGATTAGGGACACTATTGAGACTATTCTCTAGGAGCTTCGTTACGTTACTCTCTATATCCTCTGCACTGGCACCAGGATAAGCCGTGATTACCATGATGTCCGTCGTATCGCTCTTGGGCATCAGCTCGACCGGTAGACGCGTCAGGGCAAACAGACCTATTATGGCAATGGCCACAAAGATAAGTGCCGTAGTTATCGGTTTCTTGACCGATGTTTCGTATATACTCATAGCATTGTGTTTAGACTAGATAGAGACTACTTGACGGCTTGGCCGTTGCTGAGCTTGGCAGCACCCGAGCTTACCACCTCCTCGCCTGCCTCCAGACCTGCGAGGATCTCTTGCTTGTCGCCAAACTTCTCCCCTATCTCGACTTCGCGATACACAGCCTTGCCATCATGTACTACATAAACGAAGCGTTTACCCGCTCCGACGATACGCTGTACGGCCTTGTCGGGGACGAGGAGAGCAGCTCTACGCCCGAGGTCTAGCTTTAGCGAGCCATACATCCCAGGGCGCAGGAGCATATCCTTGTTGGCAAACTCTACCTCTACCTGCACCGTATGCGTTTTGCTGTCGATAGTCGGGTACACATTAGCGATAGTACCATCAAAAGTCCCCTCGCCTAGGGCCTCTACACTCAGCGAGGCCGATAGCCCCTTCTGGAGCTGCGTATAATAAGCCTCCGACACATGTATCGTTGCCTTGACAGGGCTTATCTGCTCAATAACGACGACAGGCAACGAGGGACTCGTCATATCGCCATTATCATAGTTCTTAGCCGTAACAATCCCGCTAATAGGGCTGCGCAGAGAGGTATTTGTCGCCAAATTATTAACCTGTTGCTGTGCTATCGCCAGAGCGCTCTCGGCCTGCTCTAGCTGAGCCTTGCTCACCCCGCCAATTTTGTAGAGCTCGCTCATACGAGACACGGCGAGCTTGGCATCATTGAGCTGTATCTGTGCCGTCGCTAGCTGTGTAGCCTCTAGACGTGCTACCACCTGCCCCTGCCCGACTCTATCGCCGACCTTAACGAGCAGTTGCTGTAGGCGCCCGCCCGTCTGAGCACTGATGTTATTCTTGACTTTGGCCTCTAGCGTAGCCGTAAACTTCTCACTTATATCGATGGTATCTAGCTCTACCCTTACTCGCTCTACCTTAATCGCCTCTACACTATCGGTCTGAGCCACCTGCTCAGGCTTTTTGTCTCCCGACCCACAGGCTATCATTACTAGGCTAGACACAGTAGCCGCAAGTGCTAGCGTGATGTACTTTTTCATATCTATTCCTTGATTCTATTCTCTTTCCTTTTCTCTCGTCCTCTTAGCGTCCCTCTAGCTCATCAATAGCGTATATAGCCACCATATAATTATACACGGCCTGTGCGAGGTTGAGCTGCGACTGACGCAGTGCCAGCTCGCTGTCATTTAGCTCTAGTAGCGTGCCGTTGCCCGTCTTGTAACGTACGGTGGCTATCTCAAGGCCACGCTTGGCTCCTTGCTCGGCCTCTCGGCTAGCATGGTATTGTGCCGTAGCGTTGCGCAGAGCATCACGCTGACTGGTAGACTGCAGCTGTAGCTGTTGCTTTAGCTCCTCGCGTTGCACCTCTAGGGCCTCTTGCTGTATACGCATACTCTTGAGGCCATAGCGCGTAGAGCCACCCGAGTAAAGTGGCACATTGAGTACTAGACCTATCGAGGACGTAGGTGTCCAGCGCTTACTATTACCGAGACGGAAATAGTCGCTAGCATAGGCGTAGGCATAGTTGAAGTCTAGCCCTAGCGTCGGATAGTACTCCATACGCTTGGCCTGTAGACCTGCTGTTAGCTGACGTAGACCTAGGTCGAGACTACGCAGATTAGGGTTCGCACTGAGATCGCCCACCTGAGTATAACTGAGCGCCAAGCTATCGATACGCCCCTCATAATCTCCCAAGCTCTCACTGAGGCGTAGACGGGTAGTAGGCTCCATATTCATCAGCACAAGTAGCTTCATCTTGGCCAAACGCGCCTGTTGCTCGGCCTGTATGAGGTTAGGCTGTAGGTTCTGTACCTGCACATTCATACGTATCAATTCATACTCAGCCACCAAACCTCGCTTGTACTTCTCGGCGATATTATCCCGATTCTGTATCATATTCTCTAGGCTAGCCATGAGTACACGATAGCTTTCCTCGGCTAGTAGTGCCCCCATATAGGCCTTGCGCACCTCGCTGCGGAGCGTTATTTGCCCAGCACGTAGCTTCTCTAGAGCGGTCTCGACAGCGACCTTATCTAGCTCCAGACTAGCCCATAGTTGTGGCGCTATCAGGGGCATCGAGACACTCAGCGCTGCTGTGAGGTTGTGCTTCTGCCCCATCTCGACACCATCACTAGGCATCATCGTGGACATAGGGTCGGTGGCATCTCCGTCCTCGCTACCGAAATAGACTTTCGGTTTCTTGATCGTGTAGTCATACTTCCCATTAAGCCCTACGGTCGGGAAGAAATTGGCTAGGCTGACACGCCTATCCATCTTGGCCTTAGCAATACCTAGGTCCGCCGAACGCAGACTAAGGCTCTGCTTCTCAGCGAGGTCAAGCGCCTCCCCTAGGCTAAGGCTAAGACTATCATTCGATTGTGCCCCACCTCGCCCTGCGCAGGCAAAAGCTAGACACGCCATGATAGCCAATCTTCTAATATTCATCATCTATCTCTATTTCTTAGTTCTAAATGCTAACAAGCAGCCTATATACATAGTTCATACTCACCCCCCCCCAAAAACGAGAGTACGACAAAGGATTACTCCTCTGCCGCACCTTTTCGTTACGAGTCTCTAGCCTAGGGCTTAGAGAGCTAGCTCCTTCTCGATAGCAAGCTTGCCACGGTAGTAGCCACATGAGCCACACACAGTGTGGAATACATGCCACTCGCCGCAGTTGGCGCACTTAGCTAGGGTTGGTACTAGAGCCTTGTCGTGGGTACGACGCTTGGCTGTTCTCGTCTTGGACTGTCTTCTCTTAGGATGTGCCATTACTTTATATATTTAATTATTAACTTTCTCTAGCTTAGGACTCTTTGAGCTTCTTGAGGGCTGCCCAGCGGAGGTCTACGCCATCGTCATCACGCTCTACGCCATCCGCCTCGGGGGCGGCTACAGAGCTCGACATAGACGCATAGCGTGCCGTCATCTCGCTATCGCACTCACCCTCGGGGTGCATACGTTGCATAGGCAGGCTGAGGACAACATCCTCGTAGAGCATCCACGACAAGTCTAGCACACCCTCTTGAGCAGGCACTACCAATACTTCGTCGCTCTCCTCTCTATACTCAGAGCCAAACTTTACGACCAAATCGCGCTCGCTGTACACATCCTCCTCTAGCTCTCCTAGACAACGATCGCAGCTCACTACGACATAGCCATCAACCAGTATATTCAGCTGATACAAATCCCCGCGCTTGAGCACGCGCACCTCGGCATCGACCTCGCCATCGAGGATAAAGCTACCCTCAACAGCCTCGAAGTAAGCACTATCGAGGAGGTAGGTGAACTCGTGCTCACCATCCCGCAGGCTCTTGAGGTTTATTTTATATAGGTCTGTATTCATTGCCTAGATATACAAAAATCGGGACAAAGGTAGTCAAAAAAAACGTCCTATACAAGAGGGACCACTGATGAACTCAGCAAGCCCACTAGAACAGCATACTAATAGAGACTATTGCATGATACGGCACTCGCTTCGTTAGTTGTTACATTAGCTCCGCTCGCACTGCGTGGTCGGGTTCGGTCAGCTACACGAGTAAACCTCCCTTCACCATCAGCCCAAGCGCCTTCTCAGCCACGATTATTCGTCTCGGCCTGCCATTTTAGAGACCATGCAGACAGTCTCAGGCAGCCTTGCCACTGGGAGAGGCTCTGCGTTTGGCCGCATAGTAGGCACCATAAACACAGCAACGGCTATCTGAATATTCGGATAGCCGTTGCTATAAAGCGCACGGTGAGTAGAGCCGCAGTAGACATCGGCTACAATTTCACCCTTCTAAAGACATATTTTCTCGTATAACCAAAGCCCGACTTTTGAGCATTCTCCTCACTGAAATCATCGGTAGGTATTGCCTCAAACCTATCCCCAGTGTAGTTCGTGATCCTGTATGGGATACCGTTCTCGAAGTATAGGTCTTTTACTATCCGATAACGCCCCTCCCAAGAGCTCCCAGAGGATATCAATGCCTCCGATGGATCTACACTTGGGGCCGTCGCCTCTATAAACCCACTTTCATCAGTAAAAGTAATAATCTTTGTAAAACTCAGGTTTAAGTAATATCCACTATTACTATAGCTTTTTCGCACAGAATAGTGATCTCTATACCATACAGTGTAAGCAAGATCCTTAGCCGTCAACTGCTTGGCAGGCTCATCCTGCGAGGAGCACGCACTACTAGCCAGAAGCACGAATACGCACACGAATAGCAGTCCTATTAGTTTAGTCTTCATACCTGTATTTATTTAATATTACACTTATAAGCCTATTACCTTGTAATTCTGCAGCAAATTGAGCATCGAAATTTTCTTCTCTGGGAGTGTACTAGCCCAAGTGGCAAGTCCATATACCTCTACCTGCGTTTCGTCTCCCTCATCTCCATCGTAGTACGAGAAGGCTATCTTCGCTTTGCTATCGTATAGGTAGACCACCTTATTGAGAGGGTTCTTATACCTATACATATTCTTGAAGTCTACAATTGCCTCCGTACATAGCGTTGTACGCAAATAAGGATACAACACCTTGGTACGACCGAGCTTCTTAAGTCCAACGAACATACCATCCATCTGCTTAAGTAGTTCTTTCCCTCTTTGGGTAAAAAGGCTACGCTCGTCGTAACCTCTTAGGGTTTCATCTGAGGCCTGCTCATCAAGACGAGTAAGGATTACTCTATCATCGTTACGAGTCTTGAGCACTAGAGCGACGTCGCAGAGCGGCTTCCCTTGGCTATCACTACGTACATAAACCTTCCGAATCTCTAACTCTGGTATCATATTGGTGGTGTTACGCTCAAGAACCCCAGCATAGACATCCATGATGCGCCGCTTGAAATTATTCTCTAGTATGAATTCCGAAATAGGGAGCAACCCTCCATCTTTGACATCAAGTAGAGTATGAGTACTTGCGTCTGCAAGACTAGTGTACCATGGTCCCAAATCCAACCCTCCAGTTTTAAGCTCCTCTACAGTCATCACAGGAATATTAAGCCCTATAGAGGGGGTCCCCCCTATTGTGTGTACTGCCATATACATCTTTTTCAAATCCAACTTGGAGTAATCAAATTTATAGACAGAACGTTGGTAATTAACGCCAACAGAATCCTGTGCGCCTTCACCGCCACTCAGACTATCCTTACCAGCTGTTTTCTTTATCGGAGAGAACGACAATGACACATTGGCTGTAAACGTAGAATATGCGGTATCTGCTTCTATCTTCTCATGATTTTGATACATATACTTCGCAGACAACTTGCCCCCAAGGATATACTTACTCAATACGAGAGGACCATATCCATCGCAAATCTCCCCTATCGGGGCCGAATAGAGCTCTCGAGTAAATCCCGAGGCCAAATGTCGCTCAATAATATTCGCCCGAAGCAATAGACCATCATGCATCTCTACAGAGCTACGCGAATGAACGATATTACACTCTCCCCATAAAGCTGTATCAAAACTCTCTCGCAGAGAGTAGAACGTCTTCTCGTGTGAGGAACTAACACCTAGCAGCTTCAAGCCAAACAAACTTAACTTAAAGCCTCCACCTATCTTTTGATAGCGTCGGTTCTCTTTCCTTAAGTTGCGATAATCTCTCGTTATATAATAGCCTATGGAGTCCTTACGCTCATTGGTAACACTGATGTTATCTTGTACTTCTCTGTCCTCCATAAGACTCTGCACATCAATAAGTCTCTTCTTAAGCTCAGAAGCAAGGGAGTCTTCTCCCTTAAACCAGTAGGTGCGTCCAAGCCAAGCTAAGTCATTATGGTTCTTATACCACTCGATAGCGCTTTCCGTATCTCCCCCTAGCCCTCTTAAGTCTCTTTGCTGATAGCCCTTTGCTCGGGGCGAGGCTTCCTCGAAGACAATAACCTCATCACTATCCCCCATAAAAACTTTAGGAGCTAGTACCTCTTCCTGCATACAGGAGGCTAGGCCAAGTATGAGAGCTAGAGTAATCTTCCAATGTTTCATAACTCTGCTATATTAAATTCAATGACTATATTTTCATTCTCTTAGGCTGAGTAATAGCCCGCAATCCGTCCCTATTGATATAGCCCATCTTCTCCAACTCTAGAGTAGTATGGCTAAACTCTATAACCTCATCACTATCATCCTCTATAATAAATGAGTCGTCGTTGGGGTCTGCATCAATAGATTCCTTCTTGAAAAAGTGGCGGTCTTGATCTGCCTCGGCAAATATGGTTCCTTCCCATACACCAAATACACGCACGACCTTGTTGGCATCATTCTTGGATACTAGATAGACTATGTAAGGAATCTTAACCCTAAAGACCGAGTAAGTATACGTTATCGTAGCCTTACTACGAGGACTTACCAGGGCATACAACACGGCTCTTAGTTGGCGTGGCTTATATTGATAAACACCATACGTTCCCACAGCATCATCAACTCGATCGGGTTGGCAAACAACATTATTTTTGACTACTGTCGGCAACACCAAAGACTTACCACTCAGCTGAGGCATAGAAATGCCTGTACGCTCATCAAAGTTTGAAAACTGCTTGACAGTTTTATCAAAAAAGACATCCCATGCAACCTCTTCGTAGCTACTATTCTCATAAGTCCGCGTAACAGATATATCACTTTCGCGAGATATGCTCATTTTGAGACCTTCCCTAGCCTCAAAATCGGAGGCATTCACCTCTAGACCTTCTTTTATTGTATAGGCTTTATCTAGGCCTCTCGTAGCATCCAGATTATACAGAGAACTTTGGATGCTGTCCAGCGTAGCAAAATATCGTACCCCCAAAACTCTATACTCTCCCTTGGGAGAAATAACGAAGTGCTGTTTGATATTCTTTTCATCATAAGCCTCTAGAGACATCAAATTATATCCCTTGCTGGATTGACTAGTAAGGACTCTCTGCTCTATACTACCATAACCGCCATTACTATTAGCCGTTTCCTTAGTGTATATCATATCACACTCTAAGACAAGCCCTTTTTCTCTTGGCTCTATATCCCAGCCCAAACCCATCATATCTACATCTAGACGCAACCAAGGAATAGATATAGACTTTTGTGACCAAGCCGGAGTATACTCTCCCGATCCAAGATACCTTTTGGAGCCTGCCCCCTCCCTAAATATCAGAAATGGGATACCCGTCGACGCAGGCATAGACTTGATGCGAAACTCACTGCCTGAACTAGACAAAACCAAGCTTCGATGAGGAGTTTCTGCAGCATATAATACCTTCCCCGTATTATCCTTGTAGCCTATGAAATAACTAGCTCCATCTAGAAGGAATATATTCCTATCCAATAGCTCTCGCTGTAGATTTTGCATAGGTGTATAATTATGTTCGAATCCGAACATTCTAAACTTCTCTCGTCGCAAACGCTCATACAGAGCCCTTAACTTGAGGTTTTCGGGGGTACTCCCATTAGCAGTAAACATACCCTGTTCACTTATCTCTTTTGGAGAGGATGCCACACGATCCACTAAGCTCTCCTCCTGACTACATGCTCCGGCAATTAAGCAAAGCATTATAAGTACCAGTCTTTTCATAAGATATAAATATTACAATCGAGTTATACACACTAGATGATACCACAAAGGTAGCAAAGTTTTTTATCCCACCAAATACTGAAGCATATTTTATTTACCTACTGCATCGACCGCCCACCCTCGACCACCGAACACCTTACCCCCCTAATCCCCGACGAGCTCGCAGGCAGGCAGTCTTAACACTAGGAAAGACCCTGGCGTTTGGCCGCATAATAGGTCGACACTTGGCCGCATAGTAGGCAGACGATCGTCCGCCTATTAGGTCGCCAATCGTCCACCTACTAGGTGATGAATCGTGCAGTAGCACGTGTACAAACCTAGGCCTAGTATCAAGGACTTATGTTCGCTTATTGCCCTTTGGGATATTCTCTATATATTTGTAGCAAACAAAACTATTTAGACATTATCCATTATGCTTAGACACCTCGTTCTCAGCCTTGCTCTAGGCCTCGGAGCAACGCTAAGCCTATCGGCTCAACAAAAGCAACCCGACGTCGTGTACCTCAAAAACGGCTCGATTCTCAAAGGGCAGATACAGGAGCACCTCCTCGGCAAGTCGCTCACACTCAAAACTTATGATGGCAGCACCTTCGTCCTCCAAGAGGTCGATATAGAGCGCATCAGTCGAGAGGGCGTAGCACTTAGCGAGCGCCAAAGCACCCAGCCCTACACCAAGAAAGCACGCGAAGAAAAGGCTAGCCAAATCGGCTTTGGCCTATCCTTCACCTCTAGCGGAGCCGGCGATCACTCTCCATTCTTGCGCATAACGCTCCCCAGTCTAGACTACCTCGTCTCTCGTCGCTGGGGGATATCAGCCAAACTCGACTATAGTCCCATCAGCATGGGTGGGGATGAGGCTCATCTGCTCACCTTCCACGTAGGGCCGCTCATCTCGTGGCGCCTCAGCGAAAACGGACGCCTAGAGCTACGTCCGATGCTCGGTTATACCTGGGTTAGCCTTAACTCCTCAAGCACAAACCACTGGGGCCACGACTACTACATCAAAGAAAGGGGAGGGGTTGTAACCAGCGAAATCAACCTACAGTACCGTCACCACATATCTAGCAAGCTCGACCTCATCGGGGGCGTGGGCCTGACCAATGTCGGTGGAGGCTTCAACCTCGGGGCGGGTATCGGCTACCGCTTCTAAGACATAGCCATCAAGGCTCCGAAATAAGCAAGGGCTACACCGTCGTAATGACAGTGTAGCCCTTGCTGTCCCTCCAAAGTCTCACCCAATGACAAGCCTCGGCTTGTCATTGGGGAGCCCGTGCGGGCGGTCTCTCCATATACCCTAACTGGCCAGCACGGCTAGGAGCGCTAGAATAGCAGGCAGTCCCTGCTTCCAAAGAATAGAGAGCGAGGAGCGATAAGCTCCATAGCTAGCGGCTGTAATCACCATACCGAGGAAAAAGAGGCGCACATTATAGCTCCACTCTGCATTGGCTATGAGGAAGGACCAAACAAGCCCCGCTGCGAGGAATCCATTATATAGGCCCTGATTGGCTGCTAGGCCCTTAGTCTGGGCGAAAAGCTCTTTGGGGAGAGCCCCCTCGAAGACCTTAGCCCCTCTGGTCTCCCAAGCAAACATCTCGATATACAGGATATAGAGGTGCTCCAGCGCCACGATGGCTGTCAGGATATCTGCCAGTAATTTCATTAGAGGTTCTTAATCAAGTAATTCATCATCTTCTTATAGAGGTGTAGACTGGTATTGCCACCACGTATCGAGTGGTCCTGATCCGTATAGATGGCCATATCGAAGGGTATGTCCGCCTCCACCAAGCGTGTACTAAGGTCCATAGTGTTCTGCACGTGTACGTTGTCGTCTGCACTCCCATGTATAACGAGCAACTGCCCCTTTAGGTTCTGGGCATGGGTCAATACTGAGCTCTGACGATAGCCCTCGGGGTTCTCCTTGGGCGTGCGCATGAAGCGCTCCGTATAGATAGTATCGTAGTACCTCCAGTCCGTAACGGGCGCTACGGCAATGCCTAGCCTGAAAGTTCCCTCGCCTCTGCTAAGCGCCATCAGGGTATTATACCCACCGAAGCTCCAGCCCCATATAGCTATGCGCCGAGCATCGATATAGGGCAAAGCCCCCAGAGCCTTGGCCGCCGCTATCTGGTCGTCGCTCTCCTGCACACCAAGGCGCATATACGTCTGCTTGCGCCACTCCTCGCCACGAGCCCCCGTGCCACGCCCGTCGAAGCAGGCCACGATGATACCCTGCTCTGCCAGAGCATACTCCCAGCCGAAGCCGTAGCGGTCTAGCACCTGCTGCGAGGCGGGACCACTATACTGCACCATCAGGACAGGATACTTGCGCCCCGAGTCGAAAGCCTTAGGCTTGACCATCCAACCATTAAGCTCGGTACCATCAGCTAGGCGCAGGCTCATAAACTCCTTGGGGCTGAACTTGTATTCACCCAGGCGTTGGCGTAGTGCTGCGTTATCCTCCAGCGTGCGCAAAGGCTTCGTATCGCCCATCCTGTAGACGGCCGTCGTCGTAGGCTGATTGAGGCTAGAGTGCGTAGCTAAGTAATAGCGAAAGCCCTCCGAGAAGATAGCATTATTCGTCCCCTCTGCTACTGAGAGCGACTGCGTCTTACCTTTGGCATCGACACGATAGAGATTGCGACTCATCGGGTTGCGGTCCGCAGCTTGATAGTAGGCATTGCCCGCAGCATCGAGTCCATAGAACTGCGTAACATCGTACTTGCCACTCGTCAGCGCTCGGATGAGCTGTCCCCTATCGCTGAAGTGATACAGATGGCTGTATCCGCTGCGCTCGGATAGATAGACGAAGCCCTGCGGGGTAAACTGCAAGCCCTGTAAATTCTCGGCAGTGATATAGCGGCTGTTCTTCTCCTCAAAAATAGTCTTGGGGATAAGCGTCTTGCTATTGACATATATCATGCGGAAGTGATTCTGATGGCGATTGAGCGTCAGTACGGCGAGGTCTTGATTGCGCCCCACATAGCTAATACGGGGGATGTAGTAGGCATCACTCTCGGGGATAGCTACACGCCTCTGGCTACGGTCACCCACGTTGTAGATATGTACCGACACACGAGAGTTGGCCTCCCCTGCCTTGGGGTACTTGTAGACATAGTCCTCGGGATAGAGACGCTCGCCATACATAGGCATGCGGTACTCGGGCACGGCCGACTCGTCCGTGCGGACCCAGGCCAAGAAAGCGCCATCCTCGCTCCAGGACATTAGGCGGGTCGTCTCTAGCTCTTCCTCGTACACCCAGTCGGTGCTGCCATTAATCACCTGATTGCGCTTGCCGTCTGTCGTTACCTGTACCTCGGTATCAAAGTCGAACTTCTTGATGAAGATATTATTGTCCCGCACAAAGGCTACCATACGACCATCGGGGCTGAAAGTAGGCTCCATCACCTTGCCTCCGGCTTCGCTCAGGGGTTGCACTAGGCGACGACGCACATCGAAGTGATGCACATGAGCTCGGGACGAACGGCGATAGATAGACTCCTGCTCCGTGTAGAGGAGGATATGCTTGCCATCCGATGAGAGCTGATAGTCATCGAAGGTCTTGAAGTTACACTCACGAGCATTATTGACAGAGAAGAGCGTATCCACGAGCTTGCCCGTAGCGAAGCTATAGCGCAGTACGGCCGAGCGCTCGGGGCTCATCATACTATAATGTTCGCCATCGGGGAGGCTACGCATACCATAGCCAGCACCACGGGCCGCGAAAGTGCCTCCGATTACAGACTCGAGGCTTACGGGCTTAGTCCCATTCTGCGCTACCGCTCCTAGCGAGAGTGTCAGCGCACAGAGTAGCAAGGTCTTTTTAATCATGTATCTATCTAGTTTGCTTGTTATTTCCTAGTAAAGGTAGTGAAAAATGGAGCGTCCCAAGGCCTGCACAAACGAAAACGCAGACCACAAGCCCATATTAGGGTCTTGTAGTCTGCGTTGGATTGGGTCTCTGTACGTCTATTCAGCTAGTGTCAAGCGCCCCTGCCAAAAGAAGCAACCCTCAAAAGTAGCCCGCTCCTCACTGCTGAGGGGACGCTCGAAGAAGCCGTAGAGCGCTGCCCCAGAGCCCGTCATACTCGCATAGACGGCCCCCAGCTCGTAGAGCCTCGCCTTACAGAGGGCCAGCTCGGGGTGATTAGGGAAGAGACTGCGCTCGAAGTCGTTAGCTAGGCTATCGCGCCACTCTGCTATCGGCCGGCTCAGGATCGTGGGGATATCCTCGGTCTGCCCGCCGACAGAGCCGAGGCCACGGAAGGCTTCGGCGGTAGAGATATGCAAGGGCGGCTTAACCACGACTAGGTGGTAGCGAGACAAGTCCAGTGCAGGAGCCGGCAACAGTACTTCGCCGATGCCACGCACCGAGGCGGGCTTATTAACGATGAAGAAGGGACAATCAGCCCCTAGTGTAAGCGCTATGGCTCGTAGCTCTTCGTCCGTCACAGGCAGAGCGAAGAGCTCCCGTAGGGTACGCAGCGTAAAACTAGCGTCCGAAGATCCGCCCCCCATCCCAGCACCCGAGGGGATGAGCTTCTTGAGTACAATCGAGACATAGGGGAAAGGATAATCCTGTCGTAGACGACGCACAGCACGCAGGACTAGGTTGTCCTCTAGGCATCCCGTATCAATATCGCCGAGGACCATGAGGCTATCGTCCGTGGCCTCCTCCGATGCCGGCAGAATCTCCACGATATCGCAGAGTGGCACGGGCAGGAAGAGGGATTCCAACAGATGGTAACCATCTTCGCGTCGCCCTGTGATATGCAATCCCAGGTTAATCTTAGCATTAGCAAAGCTCAGCATATTCGCTAGTATCGTTATTTGTTATCTATCTACACAAAAAGTCAGAAGAGGCTGGTACATCATCGTTGTACCAACCTCTTCTGCATTGTACGCGGGATGAGACTCGAACTCACACGCCGGAACCGGCACTACCCCCTCAAAG
>CAMBHQ010000001.1 GCA_945867245.1 uncultured Porphyromonas sp. | reverse complement strand
TTGGTTATCAGGTTGTTTGGTTCTAGCTATCTCAAAAAACTCAAGTGCCTGAGCAAACTCACGACGTTCTAGAAGTTCGTTCCCCCGATCAGAGGCCGTCTGAAACTCTCTAAGTAGTCGCTTACGCTCCTCCTCTGTGAGGCGTTTTTTCCCCTCCTCAATTCCGGCTAGGCGATCTTCCTTGTCTTCGGTAAGGCGCAACAACTGCTCTGCTCCACATTCAGCACAGCTCTGCTCGAGCGAGAGCAAGGCTTCGGGCTTAATCTCGAAGTAAGCCCTCAACACTAGAGCTAAATCCCTCTCTGAGAAGGCACGAACACGCTCCTCCCCTAACCCCAGCTTATCCATCAGAAGCTTACGAAAGACTTGACTTTGACAAGCATCCCCAATAAGGAGTAGCTGTGTATAGCGACGCCCTGCTGTCAATAGACTGTTGGCCTCCGTAATAATTCCATCTACGAGAGCCTCTATTTGGCGACTAATATCTGCCTCAACTTCACTGTGCCTAATTGTAGCAGACTCCACACTATTGAGGGCACAGGCAAAACTGATGTTATTGTATCTAATCGGTATCCCCCGAGCACTTGTAGCGTCTAGACGAGCTATCCATTCCTCTGCGTGCAGATGTATATGACGCTCAATTTCCCTCTGTATCTCAGCTTCGCTCTTGAGGAAGCGATTTACCCGATTAACTTGATACACAATGCGACTCACGAGGGCACGCCTACGAAGGTCTCTCCCCTGCCCAATAAAAGTCTGCCCTTTGGCCAACGTTAAAGGTTGTTCCGCCGAGAAAGCAGAGATGTACATATCAGGTGATAGAGTCTGAATAGCCAAAACTTGTTCTCCCTGCAATGTGCCTGTTTGCTCTTTAAGCCAAGCCTGCCAAGCACAACTCTCCAAGGGCATACCATAAGCAAGGAGGTCGAAGTATATTCCCTCTCGTATTAGGCGCACAAACTCTTGCTGATGCACAGCCTTTACCTCGGGATGGAAACATAGAGCTAAGGGTATGCGTGCATCTCCTCGTAAGCCTGTACCTAAAGCACGATAAGCCTCTGACAAGCCTTGCCAAATACCCGAGTCCTCAAAGATATAACGCATTTGACGACGGGTAAAGCCATAATCATAGGTAGCATCTTCGTCCCAGAGCTTGGAGAGGATATCTCCGTGATAGAGCGGTCTATTCTGCTCGTAGTGCTGGCGATACTCCAAACCAAAGTCTACACGAACATTGTCCTTATTTTCGTAGAAGTATAGCCATATCGGATTAAGGTGCTTTCCATTTAGCTCAACCTCTTTATTGTTTAACAAGGCAATGGGGACAATAGAATTACTCCGTACATATAGTATGAGAGCATTTATAATCATATTTGCTTAGTAGTAATATCGTAGGCTATTCGTTAGCAATCTGAGTCAAACACGTAGAAGGTGGTGCGTATGGCTGCATCGTAATTACTTACGACACAGCCACACTTTATCCTCCTTAGTTGAGCAACTTCTCTATAATTGTGCGCAGGAAAGCCAAACCCTCGGCTATAAGGATCGGCTGATGGTAAGCAAACCTACCATTTACTGCATTACGCTGAGCCTTGCGATACTCGGGGTCATTGGCTAGCAGGTTGCCAATACGACCAGGCAAATCTCTTAGTTCGCCCTCGAGTAAAGAGCGGGCATCACGACATATATCTGTGCGTTCAGAAACAAAGTCGTAGAATATCTCCATAAAGGCCGAAAAGTTGGGAGTCTCGTTAAAGGAGAATCGACTCAACTCTTGGAAATAGTCAGCATATAACTCGGAGTCTGTTCTGAAAGATAGAGGAGAGCCATCTGTCTGCATATAACGCACGTTTTCCTCGCCACAGATGTCGTGCATATCGTCCCTATTCCGCGTGCACAGACTGCTCATATCCGTACACATTCCCTTAGCAACCTCCGCTTTATTATCGAGGCGTATCTTCTCCTCATCACGGAAGTCTACTTGGATATTACAATCCTCCAGTACTAGACCAACACCAGCATTGAGACAATCGCGATAGTATTCCTTTGTCAAACGACTTCCTGGGGTATTGGTGAGCCAGTGGAATATACGCCCGCCTTTACCAAAAGCGAGAACATATACTTCCTTTATGTCTGTTAGGTTGTACTTGTGTAGAGTCTTGCCTATAAGAATACCCGAGTAGTAGAGCAATAGCCCAGTTATATAGGCTGGGATTACAAATATGCGTTTATTACGCTCTGACAAACTGGTATAGAATGCGTCGAAGCCCTCCTCGTCCAACTGGTCAAAGATACCTGTTAGGAAGAATGGAGCCTTCTCGGGGATGCTCAGAATATCCTTGATATTCTCTAGGTACACACTCCTGGCGTTTCCCTCGTGAAAGCTATAGACAGCCTGACGGAAGGCGTCGCTCTTTTTAATCGCATCCGCCAAAACACCTGCGGCTATACGCACCGAACTCTCGTGTAGCAGGGTATTGCGATATCCGTTCTGTGGGTCTTTGGCCAGTAGTAGAATATCACTCGTACTCCCCCCCACATCGATACCGAGTATCAAATTGCGATCCGTCAACCCGAAGTCCTGAGACAAGGCATAGCGACATACAGCCTCAGCCTCTGTTATCAGCGTTTCACTTAGTCTAGGGGTAGCCAATTTGATTGGGCGTAGCTTCTTGCACAATTCCTCAAAGAGGTTCTCCAGATTATTGACATCAGACTGCATCATAGAGCCTGGATAGCTCCAGAAAACCTTGACTGGCTTAGCCTGTACTCGGAAGAGGTAAGCACAGGCCTGCAACCATAAGCTCTTCAGGAAGGCTTTCTTCTTCATCAGACCCTTATCATCGTCCAACCACTTCATATTGTAGTGCAAGATACCCGCCTGGGTTATTATCTTGAAGGCATCCATCTCCCGCACATATATGTTATTTCTATTAACGGGGACACCACCTGCTATTTCGCGATGCTGTTGGTTCGCATTATAGGTCTCCTCGTGCTCGTGTAGCCAGCTCTTAAACTGTCCATTCCGAGCAGGAGTATTGGAAAAGAAGAGCAACTCATTGAGGTCTGCCAAGGCTCGTTGGTTATGATTTTCCTGCCCGACGAGCACTAGGCGAGTATTATCGAACTGGATTGGTTGAGGGTCTCCTTGGTTCGTCGAATAATAAATACATGTATTATTGCTACCAAAGTCGATACCCACTATGGCCTCTTGACGGTGTAGATTCTCTCCTAAATCCTCTAGCCCCACCTTGTCAGTACGAATAATTAGATAACCTGCCGAGACATCTACCCCCTGTAAACGAGTAGTAGCCGCTAGTACCCCTACAGGGCGCTCCATGCCTAGTATATCATACACGGGCTTGTCGCTCTGCACCTTGTCAAGACCAGGATAGGTAACTAGGCGCTCTGGCTTTACGTCGGGATGCCCACTATCACCACCACGATAGACATATAGCTTATCTGCTTGATGCTCCTCGCAGATATAGCCATTTTTATCCGAGAATATTGGATAGAACCTCTGCTCAGCATTGCCTGTAAACTCGGTGTACAGATAGTAGTGTGTCCAGTTTTCGCTCTGGAAGTTTGGCCACAGAATTACACGCCCAGTGTCCATCCAAGTAATGGTGTACTCACGGGTATTTAGAGCGACAGGAGCACCGTCAATATCCAAAGTCATCGTTACGGCGAGCTTACCCTCTTCGGTCAGCTTAGCCGTAAGTCTGGTACGTTGCTCTGTACCATAGCCCAGCAAATTACTGATACTAGTACGGAAGATGGTCAATGCCCGCTCTGACAAGGGCACAGTGAAAAAGTATTTAACCCCCGTACTTATATCCTCGACACGCAGGTAGTATGCAGGAGCGTTCTCGAGATAGTTCTTCCCAGCTGTATCTCCATCAATCCACCCCAGGACGGCCTGATGCTCACTCAGCAGGGACTGTATGTCGTCAATCGTCTGATACTCCCCTGATGGAAGAGAGTAGGTAAAGCTGTAGTCCGATTTGAGATATACAGGGACATTGCTATAAAAAAGATCAGCTATTGGGCTAGAGAGATTACTATACGAGGCGATAGGTCCCTGCTTCCTCAGGCTACCTTGACCAAGGTTATCAAGCTCGTTCTCCCACCTCTCGAGCATTCCTTTGAAGCCCGTTAGCTCGATCACAGGGCGTCCAGCACGACAAGAGTTAATCTTACGCTCATAGTCTACGATATTGCTACGCAGATTACGAACAAAGATGTAGACCTTATTAAGCTGATCTGTATTGAGGAGCTTACTAGGGTCTTCCAACTTGCCATTACGATACCAAGGTATGTCTCCAGCAGCCCCCAGATCATAGCTTACTCCGGTAAAGACACCTGTCAGAGGAGAAGTTCCACCTATAAGAACTCTATTGTAATATATCAGATGCAGGAATGGTAGCTCGTCCTTATTCTGAGCTAACTTGTCTTGGTTGCTCCAGATATCACGCTCGTCAAAGAGCATACGCCCCATTGCGGCCGCTATATCGTAGTTATTCCCACGATAATCAAGATAGACTGGAGTACTAAAGGAAATACGATCCCCGAATAAGGCTATCAAAGCTATTAGACCACGCCATTCTCCATGAATACCATCATAGACAGTCATTAGCCCCGCCTTAGCGATATTAGGGTCTGGGGTATTGAGCGTTTTGAGGGCAAACTCAAAAAGTTTAGCCCGAGCCCAAGGTGAAGGTAAGCCCGAGATGAGCGAAGATAGGATATCAGCTTTCCCCCCATCCTGTACTTCGGCTGTGCGTATCCCTTGAATATACGAGTGCGTATCGTCTAGCTCATTCCAAACACCACGCGACCCCGTCTTATCTGTATAGCTTTTTATCAGTAGACCTTTGTTTGCCATAGAGAATTGATTAATTTAGAATTTATACAGAGCCTTAAGGGCATCGTACACCATCTTGTAGAGTTGCTCGCCTCGGTTGGTCATCTTAGGTTCGTTGTTTTTGAGAACCTTGACTACCTCCTCCTTGAAAGCATCGAACTGGTTTGAGAACCAGCCAGTCGAGAAGCCCTTGCCTCCAGCTACGCCACTATTGCGATACAGACCTTCGTTAAACTTAATCTTGGACAAAGTCCTCGCATCGTTTGGCGAAAATATGGTAGGACCAAATAGGAAACGCTCCCCACCGCCAGCCGAACGATGCAGCTGTCGTATCCACCCCTCACGGAAGCTCCCCTGAGCATCCACATAGACATGAAAGAGGTCGAAGTACTTTTTGACTGCTGCTACCTGCTGAGGATCAATATCCTTATAGGCCACAAACTCTTTTTGCCTACCCGCCTGAGTACTTGCTACGAAATCATAATTTTCGCCATTACTCAGGATGGAGAAGACAAGTAACATACCTGCCTTACGAGCAAACTCTTCGGCATAGTCAGCCCCGACAAAATCCTGAAACTCCAAAACACCAGTATCTTCGATAGAGCGATAGAGATAGCGTGGCTTAGCCTCGGACTTCTCTCCACGGAGTGTATCCTCGCTAAGTCTAGAAAAGTCCCAGGCCGCCATTGCAGCCAAAAGCTCGATATAATGCGAGTCATTCTCCTGCTTATCTCCCCCCGTAATCGTTGGGCTATTATCCTCCTGAGCCATAGGTTTCCAATCTAGGCCAGCTGTCCCCATCATATAGAATCGCTGATATGTAGATCGGACTGTAGGGTCGCTCGAATAGAACATCATAGCCACCTGAGAGTTGAGTGCAAACTTGTCCGATGTCGCAATCACCAATTGCTCTTTGAGTTCGCTGGCTGTTGGATTACGGAAGCTGAAATAAGCCGTCAACAAAGTAGATGCAAAATAAGCACGCCCCATTAGGTCTACACTCCCATTGCTAACCTTGAGTACAGCATCCCCTAGAGCCTGTGGAATAATAGGGATCGAAGAAGCTCCCGTTCCTCCAAAGACAGAGCCTAGTATGAAGATACGAGGATTGCCACTCTGAGAGTCGTTTACCAACTCGTCGAGGAAGCGACGCAAACCACTGCCCGAGCGTTCTGCCTCCTCCAATATAGAGTGGTACATCATCATAGAGCCTAGATGCGTTTGGGCTCGATAGCCGTGGCGTAGATTGAAATTCATAACAGACTCGCTCAGCATAAGGTCTACAAGACCTGTCTGCTCAGGAGCTCGGAACTGAGTATCGCTGTAGCCAAAGATCGCCTTGAAGCTACTCTTTGTTTCATAATCGGGACTAAACTCGTAGTACTTGAGGTTGGCTGAGAAAAAGGTATCCTGCAAGGCTTGTCTCTGCTCGGCAGTCCCCCCTTTGGCCCCCAGATAAGCATCCTTAAGGGCTTTCAGACGGGAGAAATTCCCATTATTCTTATCGGTATCGAGGGCTAGTAGATGTAAGTCTGTGTCGTCAAACATCCCCATAGCACATAGGTGAATAAGGCTCTCGATACAGCGCATCCCCGTACCGCCTATCCCCAGAACAAATAGTTTTTTAGCCATAGTTCGCTCTCGTTAGTGTTCCTTCTCAGCCCCTAAGATAGATCCAAACTTAGACTTTCTCGCTACCACGGCGACAAGAAAGCATAGACCTACATAGCCCACTACTATTAGCCCCAAAGCTAACGCAGCTGTATTCTCATACTGTGCACGAAATCCTTGATTGCGTACATTATCTGCTACAACAGCAATACAATAGAGCCAGTAGCCTAGAGAAGCTAACAAGCCTATAATTGCTGTAGTGATGCGACGCTTAATATAAGAGCGGTCATTGCCCCCCTGCCATGCTATAGCATTAGCTATTCCAAAGGCTACAGCAAACGCTACAACTAGCACAAGAACGGCATATATATATGTCGTTGTCTGTAGGGCTGATAGTTGTTGTACTGTTGTTACGATATTGTTCATACTAGTGATACTTATGATGTTATTAATATGCTAACGTTGAGACGTAGATACTATATAAGACTTGTTCCTTGAGTAGATTTTGTATTTTGGGGCGATTGAGACATATCTTAACACTCTCATACAGGGATACATTCTGTCCCCCACCAGAGATATCATCAAAAACTAATATCTCGCGAATTTTATCATCGCTATTGGTGATATTGCTAACCTTATCCGCCAAGATGTCGATACGAAAGAAGTTTGCCCCCGCAGCACTATTATCTAATATTGTTGGGTCGAAGTTCTGTCTATCTAAGTACAGTGCTATTTGACGCTTACTCTTCCATAGTTTTTCGTCTAGAAGCATAAAGTTCGGAGCCTCTGGGAGTGCTTGTATTGTGTGCACTTGTGGAGCGGATACGCCACTCGCAGGTTCAAGACTCTGGACAAAATCCGAGTAAACTGTATTTAGGGGCAACACTCGTATCCGCACATCATCTACACGAAGCAAGTCGCCCTCCCTAGAATTGAAGGCGAGGCCCGTAATAACAGCTTGCCCATTAGCATTAGGCTGCCCGTCTAGATCGGTCTCCTGCATCAGGATACTCTGGATACTCGACCAGTCTATTTGCCAATCCTGGACCTCGTAGCGACCATAAGAGGATACTTGTGCCGCTAAAGTCGGTTCTGGCTTAGATTGTGTCTCGACTATCATCGGGGGGGTAGCACTAAGATGCAGAGTCTTTACCCCCTCCCTATTAAGATTAACATTTTTACTCAGCTCTGCATATATATTGTGCTCAAGTTTATCACTTGTAAACACTATATAGAAACGCTTTTTGGCGAAATTACCCTTGGCCGTAGTCTCTGTATAAGGCTCCGCAATAATGTAGATATCATGACCACGCTCCAACCAAGTAGCAAAGACGCCCTCTAAGTAGGCATTATTGGTATTGCCACGGGCTATCGTCTGCTCGTAATACTCGCAATCAGTCATCAGCACAGCCTCACTATTCCCCCGAACAATACGCTCGGCAGCTTCTTTAATAGCAGCATAAGGTACATCCTCGATAGACAACAGGCGCTTATAGGCATCCTCTGCAGTAAGATCTTCCTGCACTATATTGGCTCCTTTAATTGAATAGTACTCTTGGCAACGCCTCGTCAAAACAGGCACTAGTTCCTTATAAAAGCTAGAGTGCTGCCCCTGAGCAATACAATATGAGTTGTCCACATAAAGATGTAAAGCATTGGGGCTAAGCTCATCTTTCGCCTGCTCCATGTAGCGGGTGTGAAAATCTTTTAGATGCTCACTCCCCAAGCTCGCTGACGATGAACAAGCCCCCAAGGCGCTAAGCACAAACGCCATAGCAGAGGATAATAGTAGTTTCTTTTTCTCAGACATAGTTATTGATTACTTAGTGTTTACTCTTGTCCCCAAAAGACGGATCAGTTCTCCACCCCATAGCACTAGGCTGGTGCTAACAATGATAATAAGCCAAGTATTGAAGTCTAGGGGAATAACACGGAACATTTCTCCCCCGAAGCTAGTAATCGCTATCTGACCCAGCAAGATAAGCAACGAAATCAGTATGAAATTTTTACACTGACCTAAGTAAGATAGGGCGGAGCTCCCAGAGTTGTAGGCCTTAGCATTGAACATATTCCAAAACTGAAGGAATACAAATAGACTGAAGAATACTGATAACTCATAACCTGAGAAAGAGCCCTCCGAGAAGTCAAAGAGGTGGTGACTCATCTCTACAAAGCTAAAGTCAGCTAGTGAGGTCAGGTCTGTGTGCTTGAGATACTGTATCAGAGCAAAGAGCAGCAGTACAAAGAAACCTCCAAGACCGAATATACGCTTGGCCATAGCAGGACTAACGATGTTATCTGTTTGCTTACGAGGCTTAGCTGTCATCACCCTTTGGCTAGGAGGTA
Organism: uncultured Porphyromonas sp.; assembly: GCA_945867245.1. Classification (GTDB taxonomy): domain Bacteria; phylum Bacteroidota; class Bacteroidia; order Bacteroidales; family Porphyromonadaceae; genus Porphyromonas. The sequence continues at coordinate 14,052 of CAMBHQ010000001.1, read as the reverse complement.
GAGATGCCAAAGCTAGAGCTGCGAAGGTGTCCATAATAAGGTTCACCCATAGCATCTGCGTTACCGTCAATGGGCTCTCAGTCCCCAAAAATGCTCCGATCAGTACAATGATACAAGCTGCCACATTGATAGTCATCTGGAAGAGGATAAAACGCTGAATATTGAGGTACAAAGAGCGTCCCCACATAACAGCCTGCGTGATCGAGGCAAACGAATTGTCTAATATCGTGATATCACTCGCTTCCTTAGCGACAGACGTTCCATCCCCCATAGACAGACCCACTTGGGCTCTGTTTAGAGCAGGAGCATCATTTGTACCATCACCCGTTACAGCCACGACTTCGCCCCGCTGTTGCAAGAGGCGTACTAGACGTTCCTTGTCCATTGGGCGAGCTCTACTCATAATGCGGATATCCGCCACTCGGGGGAGTAGCTCCTCATCCGTCATCGCCGCGAACTCTGTGCCTGTTATCAGGTTACGATCTGTACAGGTCTCATCCCACAGGCCAATTTGCCGTCCTATTTCCTTGGCTGTACCAGGGGTATCACCTGTTACGATCTTCACCTGAATCCCAGCCTCCATACAGCATCGGATAGCCTCGGGGACTTCGGGGCGGATAGGATCGCTAATACCGACAACTCCCATAAAGGTTAATCCTGACACTGTTAGTCGTCCGTCCCGCCATGGTTGGGTTTCTTCATCCAGATAGGTATATGCAAAGCCTATAGTACGATATGCTTTGCCTTGATACTCCTGTAGTCGATTCTTATAATGATTTTGCTGTTTTTCGGAGGTCTGACATAGCTCTAGGATAATCTCGGGAGCCCCTTTGACGAATAGTATTTTTCGTCCCTCGAACTCCGCCACCGTAGCCATATACTTACGCTCGGTAGAGAACGTCAATTGGGCTACTAGGGGATTTCGCTCGCGTAATTGTTCGTAGCTTACCCCTTGTCCTCTTAGCCAAAGCAGCAAGGCCCCCTCTGTAGGGTTTCCGAGTACCTCTACCTTGTCATCTCCTTTGGCATCTAAGTGAGCTGTCGAGTTTATAGCCATCGCAGCATAGAGCATAGAACTGCCCTGATACACATACATCGATTCAAACTCTGTAGAGGCAACTGTCATCCTATTCTGAGTCAGTGTGCCGGTCTTATCGGTACAAATAACAGTCGCTGCCCCCATGGTCTCGCATGCATGCATACGACGAACCAAGTTGTTCGTCTTCATCATACTACGCATACTATAGGCTAGGCTGAGCGTAACACTCATAGGCAGACCCTCTGGAACTGCCACAACGATGACCGTTACAGCAATCATAATCTTCGGCAAGAAGAAATCCAAAGCGTGTGTCCAATCGAAGGATGAAAACCCTCCCTGTAGAGCATAAATAACAGCTGACCCTACTAACACTAGCGCAGCGATGCCGTAACTTACCCAGGTAATTGTATTCGCTAATTTGTCCAGCTGATTATTCAGAGGTGTCTTGACGCTATCGTCGATCTGAGCACCCTCAAATACCTTACCATACTCGGTCTTATCCCCGACCTTATCAATACGGAATAGGCAATGCCCATCTAGCACGGTAGTACCACGACAGATATAGTTAGTAGGATAAGTCGCTTCGGGATCAAACTCGCTCTCATTGATACTTTTACTCACCAGAGGCTCTCCCGTGAGCGAGGATTCGTCTACTTGTAGTGAGACAGCCTCTACAAGCGTACCATCAGCGGGAATCTGCTCTCCTGTCTCCAAAACGACCAAGTCCCCAACTACAAGCTCAGCTTTTAATACTTGACTGATATGGCCATCACGATATACCTTATAGTATATGTCATCATTGACCTGATTGAGGATCTCAAACTCTTTCTCACTTTTCAACTCAAAGTAAAAAGCTACCCCTGTGGCCAACAAAACTGCTAAGAGTACTCCTACAGGCTCCCAAAAGTGAGAAAGATCATTATCTCCCAAGTAGTGGTAGCTAGCCAATCCCAAGGAGAGAACCATAGCCACCAAGAGTATGATGATGATAGGGTCGCTAAACTTCTCTAGAAACTTGGTCCATATAGATTCCTTCTGAGGAGGTGTCAATGTGTTAGCGCCATGCTCCTCTCGACTTCTCAAGACCTCTTCGGTAGTTAAACCTCGTCGTTTTATATCCATATTGCTTTTCTTATAGTTCTACAAACCAGATATAAATAGCGCGGACGTAACTCCCACACTCCTGATGAGGCCTTAGGAAAGCCCTGAAAACAGTGGGTAAGTTACGTCCACGTAGCACGCGGACGTTCACTAACCTACCTTCACTGTTTTCATCCCTATTGAAATTTCCTAGGTTCCATCAGGGGGTGAAGCTAAGCAGCAAACGCTACAATATCGAGAGATTAGGTTCTCAAAATCTCACTACAAAGATATAAAGATATCCCAATAATACAAACAATACTATCGTTTTTTCATAATCTCTAGCCACGGCGTATATGCCCACTCTATAGGCAGACCTTTGGCCGCCTAGTAGGCGGACGATCGTCGATCTATTAGGCGGACAAGTGGCGACCTATTAGGCGGCCGAGTGGCCACCTAGTGATCAGTGGTCAGTGAGCGGTGGCTAGTAGCGTGCGCCAGTAACTGCCCACTGATCACTAGCCACTGATTACTTTTATCCACAGCTACTATAACTTTATTTTTTATAAGCTATATAAAAAGATAGTAGTAGTAATAGGCGTGTATAGTGTGGGTATTGCTCGGCGGGTAGCCCTTGGCGGGCGCTCGGCTGTGATCGTTGGGCTACTTATGCTCAATCGACTCGGAGGACGCGCAAGCCCCTATATATAGGCTCTTGTGGGCATCAGCCTATACATATAGACATTGTCGACAGGGTATAAAGTCCGACTGAGGCCAATGTGAATGCAATGTGTGCTTAATGCCCCCTTATCGACAGCCCCCTCCGAGGCATCGGGCCTAAGCACCGGTTATTCACAGCTTATCCACATGATATGCACCGATATTGGAGCGCCCTAGAGGGTGAGGCTATTGAGAGTAGGCGAGGGGACACGATGGAGGTATTATGCCCTATTGTCTGATACTTTTGAGCCCTGTTGCCTTTATAGAGCTGCTATTATTCGTCGAATTTAGTACTTTTGTGGTAGATAATGACACGGGGAGTATGAATCAATACTTTAGAGGTGGCTATTCCCTCTGTTATGTCACTGTGAGATAATATCTAATACAAACAAAACAACTAAGGATGAAAAGAGAATTACTCAAATTCTTCTTTCTGCTAACGCTGGGGGTGTTTGCCTCCTGCTCGGACTCCCATGTGGAGGAGCGTTTCTTTCGCTTAGCAGATGGTACCTCAGAGCTTGTTTCTTTTGGTGCGGAGGCCTCGGAGCAGAGGATTAGCTTCGAGACCAATCAGAGCTATGAGGTGTACAGCAATGCCTCGTGGCTACGTGCTACGCAGGTATCGGACAATACGCTTAGTCTAGTAGCTCAGGCCAATCCGCAGACTACCAAGCGTACAGCAGAACTAACCATTTTCTCTGGTCAGCAGCGTCAGAAGATACGTGTAGAGCAGGCCGGTCTCTCTACAGCAGTATCTGTGTCTGAGGATGCCTATACCTATGGCTATTGGTCGGGCAACTACGAGATTACGCTCAACAGCCTCTCGGAGGATTGGCGTGTGGAGGTCCCCGAGAATGATTGGCTACAGGTTACAGCCGAGCCACACCTCAAAAGATTCCTGCTCAGCATCAGCGAAAACAGGGCCTACGAGTCTCGCACGCTACAACTACAGCTCGTACACTCGGGGGGTACTACACCGATAACGATTACACAGCAGGCTGGGCTCAGCTATATACTGCCTTTCTTTGAGTGGGGGGGCAACCGTGCTAGCTTTGATACCAAGGAGATGGCCCGTCGTAGCGTCTTCGTAGAGGGTCCCGCCGAGGCTACACAGGTGAGTGCCGAGAAGCCTTTCTACGTGTATGAGACGGGCTCTAGACTCTTCCCCTTCGTGAAGTACGAGATGCAGGATTTGCAGGGTAACTTTATGTTCCGTGTCATCCTACTACCTGCTAATGCTCAGGTGGTACGCGATGCAGCCTTCGATACTTACCTGCGCGGGCAGGGCTTCGAGGTACAGCTCAATTCGCCTACTACGCTCACTAGCTATACCAAGGTCTACAGGAATACGGCATCCAAGGTAACAGCGGTCGTGGCGGTCAAGGGCGAGCAGGCCGAGGTCGTATTCACGCCCATCGTAGAGCAGCCACAGAGCTACAGCACTCTAGACAGCATTAGCCTAGGCTATCGCAACTTTGCTGATGGTACACTGGCCCTGATACAGGCGCACGAAGCGCAGATAGGCGGTAAGTACTCCGAGACCTGGTCTGGGGTGTACAAGCGCCAGTCGGGTGTGCCTATCGAGATATTCCTCTCGGGCGCTCCGTTCTATGCACGTAGCTATGTCTTCAATACTCAGGGCAAGCTCGTACAGACGATCTTCTTTACGGATAAGCTAGAGACAGGGCTGTATAGCTATGCCAAACTCTACTTTATGACCAAGGAGCTACAGGCGCTACTGGCTAGAGAGGGCTACGAGCTCAATGATATAGACAACAAGGGGAGCATCTACACCTATATCCACCGAGAGAAGCGTGTGGCCCTGAAGTTTTACTATGGTAAATGGAATGGCCAGGGCGTCCTCGCCTACAACGTTATCCCTATCGGATAGTAGTACCATCATAAACGATAATATAATATGAAGCTAAATATATTCGCCCTAGCACTTAGCCTCGCTCTAGTGCTACAGGGCTGCAGCCAATACGAGGCACCGAGCACCGAGCCGATATCCATCTCGGAGTCTGCTATCAGTGCCGAGGCCACAGGCAACGAATACACGCTGAGCGTGAAGTCTGCTCAAGCCTGGGAGGCCATAGCCGAGGCCTCGTGGCTACAGACAGAGACCGAGGGCTCTATCCTCAAGGTCTCTGTAGAGCCCAACTACAGCACCGATACTAGACAGGCTGAGGTCAAGGTGATAGCCGGTGGTCAGATGTCGGCCGTAATGATATCGCAGTCGGGTGCGCCCAAAGAGGCTAAGCTCTTCCCCGCTACAGATGAGGTCGATGACCTCGGGGGGCTGAAGTATTTCTACGTCTCTACCAATACGCAGAACTGGCAGCTAGAGAGCGACGAGAGCTGGGTGCAGCTGAGTCCCAACTACACTAAGCGCCGAGCAGAGATTACCGTGGAGGAGAACTCCGAATTGGCTCCGCGCCAGGCTACTGTACGTCTAGTGGAGCAGGGGACAGTACTCGGTACCTATACCATCGTACAGAGTGGCATACAGACCTTCATACTGCCCTTCGGCGAGTTCCTCTCCAACCCCTACGAGGTGCAGGCCTTCGAGAAGGCCAGACACAGCACTTTGGTCAAGATGCCCGATGGCTTTATCAACTCGTCTACCTATGGCTATGCCACACGTAGTCCGCTCTTCCCTAGGGTAGAGTACACCTTCGCCAACAATCAGTATGTAGAGGCCAAGCTGTATCCTGCGAGCAACGATATAATAGCTCAGGAGCAGTACAAGACCAAGGTGGTAGACTTCCTCAAGAGCAAGAGCTTCCTCTTTGACTTCGGCAACATCTATGTACAGCCCGATATTAATATGGAGGCCTCACTAGTGGCTGCCAAGGGGGATGTACCAGCGTATATCAATTTCCGCTTCCTGCCCGAGCAGCCTGCCGGTATGCCTGTCTTCACTCAGTTCCCCTATGGTTGCCTAGACTTCAAGATCGGTGATGAGGCCAAGATACAGGCCTACGAGGCTGCCAATGGCGGTACCTATGTACCCGAGAAGAGCAGCGCCAAGGACCTATACTTCCAGACCTCTAGCCCCTCGTTGTATCGTCGTTACTACCTCGGGGACCAGAGCGTGCAGGCCTTCGATGACTATCGCTACGCCTACTTCTTCCACAAGGGAACGCCTTATCTGACGCGTGAGTTCCGCAAGATGCTCGCCGAGGAGGGCTTCGAGATGATATCCAAGATAGACTTCCTCAATATGTATAAGTACCGCAACGTTAGCAAGGGTATCTTCCTCGACGTGTGGATACGCAATGAGAACGTCGGTGGTACGATGAAGCAGGTGATACGCTTCAATATGCGCAGAGTCTAAGCTCGTAGATAGTCAACTACAAACAAAGCGAACGAATGAAACATAAGATATATATAGTATTGCTCCTGCTGGCGAGCCTAGTGGCCTCCTGCGGACGAGATACTGTACTAGAGCCTACGACGCTGACAGTCTCTCCGAGTGGGCTTATCACGCTAGATAGTAGCGAGCAGACCAAGACACTGGTCGTTAGCACCAACCACGGGCAATGGGCCTCGGTCAAGAATGCCGATTGGGTGAGCCTCAGTCAGGAGGGTAATCAGCTCAATATCAAGCTAGCAGCCAATACGAGTGCAGAGAGCCGAGAGGCAGATATATTGATTATCGCTGGCGAGGCGCGCGAGCAGCTGCGCATCACACAGCTCGGGCTCGGGGTGAGCATCAGCACCAATCAGGAGTCTATCGACCTCAATCAGTGGGGCGCAGCCCTGACGATAGACGTAGAGAGCAATAGCAGCGACTGGGTAGCCGAGACCGAGGAGGATTGGATACATCTACAGCCTATGTACGCTATGAGCGAGCTACGCATCACCGTGGACGAGACTACAGAGCGTGAGGACCGCGTCGGCAAAATCTACATCAAGACGAGGGACGGGCGAGGACTGCACGAGGTGCAGGTAACGCAGCGTGGGGCTATGTACTATGTACTGCCCTCGATGGAGTTCCTACAGTCGTCGGAGGCATTGCGCGACTTCGAGTTAGCCCGCAAGAGCGAGAACTCGCAGATACCCGATGGGCGCTTCAATCTATACAACTGGGGCTATAAGACCAAGAGCTCTGCCTTCCCGCTCATCACCTACCTCGTCTACAACAATAGATACAAGACTGCTAAGGTGTATAGCGCCCACGGCGATTTCTTCCGCAACCGCATCAACCTAGAGGGTCAGCGGACCTTCTTGCTACGCCATGGCTTCGAGCAGGTGAGCGAGCTAGAGTACTACAATGCTCAGAGCTCTGTACGTGCGCAGATAGTGCTAGATGGCTATGTGTACTATACTTATCGTCCTGCACAGCCCGCCCTACAGGCTACGCTGACAGCCTTCCCTTACCGCTATATGAACTTCTCGGCAGGTAGCAATAGCCTTATCACTGGCTGGGAGACGAGCCACGGCGGTACGCTCAACGCCGAGCGCTCTAGCATCAACGACCCCAACGAGGATAGAGATATACTGTGGTACGATGTGGCCGATGCGCCACTCCTAGCCTCTGTATATAGAGTCTCTAGAGCCAACGCTCAGCGCACTATTACCTCGGTATTCCTTATCCTTAGAGATTCGTCTCAGGTGTACTACGAGGCCGGTGGCGCCCTGCATCTGACCAACGAGTTTGTGGCCTTTATGCAGAGAGAGGGCTTCGTATCGATGGGGGATATAGGCCCTGGATATAGATTTTATCACCTAGGCAAGATGATAAGTGTAGTAGTGTCTATGGTGCGCTACGAGGGCATCGACGAGCCTAAGGTAGAGATACAGATAAGCTCGCTAGAGGAATAAGCACGAGTAAAACCAAAGAGTATGAATACAAGAATTTCGATATATGCTGCTGCGCTATCGCTCCTGTTCTCAGCCTGTATGCAGGAGCCACTGGGCAACAGCGACACCAAAGCAGTAGCAGAGCCACAGGCAGAGACTACTGATGCACACATCAAGCAGGGCGTGCTGCGCGTTAAGTTCGACCCCTCGATAGGGGACAACTTCTCTGTGCAGTCAGGGAGCGAAGGGCTACGTAGTGGCCACACGAGCATAGACAACTACCTATCCTCGGTAGGGGCCAAGCGCATGAAGCGTGTATTCCCACACGCTGGTAAGTACGAGGCCCGCTCGCGCAAAAAGGGTATGCACCTATGGTACGATATAGAGTACGATACCCTTGTATCGCCCTTGAGAGCTATGACCACCCTGAGCGCACTGCCTGGGGTGAGTACCGTAGAGCCTCTCTACGAGCTAGCTCTGCCCAAGAGCAAGGTCAAAGAGCTACGCGCAGAGACAGCACGTGCTATTACTGCGGCACCCTTCGACGACCCTATGCTAGCCCAGCAGTGGCATTACCACAACGACGGCTCGGGACAGAGGCATGTGGCAGGCTCGGATATCAACCTCTACGAGGCTTGGCAGACACAGACAGGTAAGCCTAATGTGGTAGTAGCTGTTATCGATGGAGGTATCGATGTAGCGCACGAAGACCTCAAGGATAATATGCACGTTAATCAGCGCGAGGCCAATGGCACCGAGGGCGTAGATGACGACCAGAATGGCTATGTAGACGATATATACGGCTACAACTTCGTAGACAATAGTGGCAAGGTTACGGGGCATAGACACGGCACGCACGTGGCCGGTACCGTGGCAGCACGCAATAATAACGGCCTCGGTGTAGCCGGTGTAGCCGGTGGTGATGGCTCTACCAATAGCGGGGTACGCCTGATATCGTGCCAGACCTTCGCGCATACCAAGGATGCGCCCGACCGCAGTGCCGACGCAGCTCCGGCTATGAAGTACGCAGCCGATGCTGGCGCTATCATTAGCCAGAACTCCTGGGGCTATACCTATCCAGGGCCAGGCGTGATGTCGCCCTCTATGGCTGCTGCTATCGACTACTTCATAGAGTTCGCTGGCTGCGACGAGCAGGGCAATCAGCGCTCAGACTCGCCCATGAAGGGTGGGGTGGTTATATTTGCCACAGGTAACGACTATATGGACTATAGAGCCTATCCTGCCGCCTACGCGCCTGTTATCTCGGTGGGCTCTTTCGGGCCAGACTTCAAGCTCACGGACTACTCCAACCGCGGGGACTGGGTATCGCTCCTAGCCCCAGGGGGTAATGACTGGCTGGCTGATGGCGAGGTAGTCAGCACTCTGCCCGACAATAGCTATGGTACTATGGTAGGTACCTCTATGGCTTGCCCGCACGTGTCGGGTATCGCTGCCCTAGTAGTCTCTCAGTATGGGGGTCAGGGCTTCACGGCCGAGGAGCTCAAGAGCCGCCTTGTCAATGCTGTCAAGGATAGAGATGTCAATGCCGAGAACCCCGCCACTAGAGGGCGTATGGGCCGTGGCTATATAGATGCTGTACTGGCCCTACAGCCCAAGGGTAATCAGGCTCCGGATGCCGTGCGTAACGTTACTATTAGCGAGGATATGACAGGTATCAAGCTGAGCTTTGCCAATGTCTCGGATGCTGATGACACCAAGGCTGTAGCCTACCGCATATACGCCTCGGCATCACCGCTTACGAGCGCCAACTACAAGAGCGCTAGCTACCGCAGAGAGCTCTATGCGCACTTCCTAAACGTAGGCGAGACGATAGCGCATACCCTCCTCAATCTAGAGTTGTCTACCAAGTACTACTTCGCCATAGAGGCAGAGGATAGATGGGGCAATACCTCGACGCCTTATTTCTTCGAGGGCACTACGGGGAGCAATCAGCTACCACAGCTCAAGTGGAGCGATGAGCAAGGTCTCGTACGTATATCGGGTCAGGAGGTACTGAGCCGTACGCTGCAGGTGACAGAGCCTGATAGCCAGAGCTGGGAGTATATCGTTAGTGGCGAGCAGCGTGGCGTACTCATCAAGCGCAGTGCAGAGGGGCTTAGCCTTAGCCTGCGTGCTGTAGCGCCTGTCGGCAAGTACCGCACGACCATCAAGGTGGTAGATATATACGGAGCTAGTGCTCAGACGGATTTGGTCTTCGAGGTGTACAACAATACAGCGCCTGGGGCCTCGCTACAGGTGATAGAGATGCCCACGCTCTTCGTCCCCATCAAGTCTGGTGCTACACAGCTACAGCTAGCCGACTTCTTCGTGGATGCCGAGGGCGACCCTGTGAGCTTCTCTGTACGTAGTATCAAGGACGCTACAGGGGCTACGACAGCTATCGACGGCGCTACGCTGAGCGTCTCTACCAGCAGGGTCGGCTCCGCTACGCTAGAGGTAACAGCCACAGACAAGCATGGCGCACAGCATCAGGGCTTGCTACAGGTATATGGTGTAGCCAGCAGTGTGGTCTACAGAGTGTATCCGATACCAGCCACGACGCGACTCAACCTAGACCTCAAGCGTCCTAAGCAAAGCGGCTCTATCGTTATCCGCAATGCCTCTGGCTCTGTGGTGCTACGTAGAGAGCTCACGGCCGATGCTAGCACAGGCACAGCCCTATCGCTTGCCCTAGATATCTCTCGCTTTGCTCCGGGTACGTATCAGCTAGAGACCCTTGTCGATGGAGCTAAGTACACACAGCCATTCGTAAAGCAGTAAACAGATGAAACGCTATATAATCGCCCTATTCCTGGGCCTTGCCACTAGTCCTGTAGTGGCACAGCAGACGGCCTCTCTGCCCTTCCTGCAGGCCAATCCCGACCTACGTAGCTCTGCCATGGGCGACGCAGTACTAGCACACGGCAGGGGGATGTCTCTCTACACAGAGCCCTACAGCCTGCTCAGCTCTAATACTAAGCTAGAGGCCAACTATGCCCTCTCTCTGCGCCCTGTCGAGGACTATGGCTCTAGTGCCTTCCAGACCCTCGCTCTAGGCTATCAGATAGCTCAGGGGCACGCTATTATGGCTGGCTTCCGCTCGATGAGTGGTCCACGGGTGCCCTTCGCTAGTCAGACAGGCGAACTGGGCTATATACGCCCTCAGGACTATTCTCTAGACTTGGGTTATGCAGTGGCTCTGAGTCCTCGCTTGCAGGGCTCTGTACGTCTGAGTTACCTCAATTCTTACGTAGGTACCGAGGCCGATGCCGTGGCTGGTAGCATAGCCCTGTCGTGGCGAGATAAGTTCAGCTCTTGGGGCTATAGCCTGACGGGCTCACTCAATAACTTCGGCACCAAGCTACAATACAAGCCTTCGGTAGACAAGGTACAGCTGCCTACAGACGTACGTTTGGCCGCTGGCGTAGACTTTGCTCTAGCAGAGGAGCACGACCTGTCGCTCGGTGTGGGGCTGAGCCGTGTGTTTATGTCGGAGACCAATACGCTGGGCCTCGGTGTGGGCTATCGCTGGCGCAATGCTCTGCATCTGCGTGCAGGCTTCGTACACGAGGAGTATAACAACTACCTCACCTGCGGAGTGGGCTACGACTTCTCTAAGCTATCTCTAGACCTATCCTACCGCCACTCCAAGAATAAGGATATGAGTTGGATCGGCGCTGGCTTAGGCTTTAGACTCTAGGCGACCAGTCTAGACGCCAACAGGGCCGTACCAGTACTTAGACTGGTACGGCCCTGTGTTTTTGCTGGGCAGTGGTCAGTGGCTAGTGATCAGTGGCTAGTGGGCAGTGGTCGGTGTCTAGTATTTCTAGTGAGACGAGGGCTACTAGGTACACTAGTGATACTAGCCAGACCAGCCAGACTAGCTCTAGTGTGCGCTAGCCTCTGACTACTCTATAGGAAGACACTTGGCCGCCTACCGAGTCGACGATCGTCCGCCTATTAGGCGGACCAGTGGCGACCTATTAGGTGGCCGAGTGGCTACATAGTGACCACTGCCCACTACCTCCCGATGGTTATCTCGTAGAACTCTTTAGGCTCGCCGAGCTCCTCGATGAGGTATTCTATCTGTCGGGGCGTTAGGCTGCGCTGGCGCGGTCGGTAACAGCGCAGCATCAGCCCCCTTAGGAGCATAGGGTCGCTGTTGATTAGACGGCGGAAGTAACGGCTAGCCGTCTCAGGCTTGAGGTGGGGATAGTAGCGCATAGCTACGGAGCGGAAGGTGTACATATAGCCTCGCTCTAGAGGTATATGTACCAGATTGCTGGTGTTTGCCATAGGCTAAATACATATTAATACAGTTATTATAATGAGTTGCTAGGGGAGCACCAGTGCCTCGGGCAATACAAAGTCAGCACCTAGTGATACCCTAGGACAAAGATAGCGTTTTTTGGCGGGCGGTGATCAGTGGTCTGTGTGGGGGAGAAGTTAGCTTCTAAGGCATCTTTGCTAAGTCGTAGATTTAGAGTGTGTTTAGCGCACAGGGGGGAGTCGTAGTAAAATGGAGCAGGGATATTTCGTGCTGTTAATTATTTTTCATATCTTTGCGACAAAGTACAAGCTAATTATATATTATCTCATGAAGAAAGCATATCTAAGTCCCTCGGTGGAGACCCTATTCGTTGGACATGGCACGAGCATTCTGGAGACCTTATCATCTTCCGCCTATTTTGATGATTACGGTTTCGAAGGCTACCTAGAGGATTGGGTAGACGCCGAAGAAACGTCTAATAGCGTTTCGATGTAGCCCTAAAGTCCTAATTCTAAAATTAACGAAAAAAGAAAAAGATGAGCAAGAAGTATATTATAGCTGTAGCTGCTACAGCTCTCGTGCTTAGCTCGTGTGCTAAGAACGAAGATACTCCTGCGGTCAAGGCGGGAGAAGTTGCAGAGCAAGAGGTACTCGCTATAGAGGGGGTGATAGACACATGGAAGGAGGACGAGAGCTTCCGTGCCCTAACGTGGAATGCAGACCCTTCGAGCAAGGATGCCAACCTCGTACCTAGGGTAAAGTACACACAGGCAGAGTTTGATGGTCCCTTCACTGACCTCGTAGAAGACTTAACAACAGGTGAAGACCAACGCAATCACCAAGCGCCAACCTACCGCGTGTCAGAGAACCGAATTAACCCTGAATATACAGAGGTTAGTGTCAAGTTTCGCCGTACTTATGCTGTCGCTCAAGGCTCAGATCCTCTCGAGTTACCTAAAGCAGCTAGACAGATACGTGTAACGGCATGGAATGGCCGTGAGTTCAACTCTGGCGTGAGCAATGGTAGTCGTGCTACTGTAGCCGTTATCAATGGGGCTAATGGTAAGCAAAACCTGCGCATTCACTTGCCGATGAATGCTATCCGTGCTAAGTATGGGGCTGCCCTCTTCGATGGTGATTGGTATATGGCCGTAGCCCTAGGTGGACACGCAGGTGGTCATAACAATGCAGAAGGCCTCAACCAGTACTATGGTGTCTCTGGTAATGGGGATATACATGAGCTTTTAAAAGATAACACGGACCAAGATCTACTCTTCTATCAGAAGATAGGCTCGAAGCCTGCTGTATATAGAGATAATGGTACTGGGGGGCTAGGTAATCACCCCTCGTTCTCGGAGCCTAACCGCTATTATTTCCCCAAGAAGGCTGAGTTCGCTAGCTACTTCGGTGGCCCTAAAGGGCCTTTGCAGGGTGTTATCCCCCGTACCGGTAATCCAAGTGATGTAGAGGTGCGTCGTCGGGGTATTGGTCTACAGGAGCAGAAGGGTAACTCTGCGACTATGAAGCGCCACTTCCCCATGATTAGTCGCTTCGTCAAGCTGACGACTTCTGGCGAGGGATCAGATGTCGCAGTGGGGGATAACAAGAAGAACTATGCCTCTGTGCATGGTTTCAAGATTGAGCCTCGTGGTACTATCCTAGCCTTCAAGCTCAAGAATACACTAGATAAGCCAATTCGTGTGAAGTCTGTTACGGGTAACCACGGAGGTACCTTCGAGCAACAGCAAATGGTTAAGAATGAAAGGGGTGGTATTGTCCTGAAGCAACGTAGCTACCGCGCTATCAGCTACCAAGGGGCCTATATGATGGGTTATTGGGGGAATGCTAGTTACGGAGGATTCACAGAGGCTGATTTGTTGGCAGGCAAGCAGGCGCCTTTCGTAGGTGCGACAGTAGGCCCAGAGGTATTCCCTCTGATTGCTGAGGATGGCACCGAGGGTATCGTTATCCCCGCTGGTGGCGAGTCGGAAGGTCGCTTCTATCTATGGTTTAGTGCTGACCCAGGTGCTAAGCTCACGATTACGCCAGAGTATGAGGTTCTCGACGCTATGGGGAAGGCCACAGGCCCTGCTCAGAAAGCTAAAGCTCAGCGTGCTAACAATATTACAGACTATAA